>JAKALI010000368.1 GCA_021813195.1 Pseudomonadota bacterium | reverse complement strand
GAATGGGCTGAAGCGCACGCTGAAGGTTGTCGTGGCCGCCGGCGAGTTGAACGACCGGCTGGCGAGCCGGCTCGACCAGGTCAAAGGCAATGTCCAGCTCAAGGGCTTCCGCAAGGGCAAGGTACCGCTCGCCCATATCCGCAAGGTCTATGGGCGCTCACTCATGGCGGAAGTCCTGCAGGATGCGATCCGCGATACGAGCGAGCGCGCCATCCGCGAGCGCAATGAGCGGCCAGCCCACATGCCCGCCATCTCGCTGACCGAGGACCAGAGTGAAATAAACGATGTCATCGAGGGCAAAAAGGATCTCTCATACCAGATGACCTTCGAGGTTGTCCCCACGTTCGAGATCGCCGATCTCACGGCGATCGAGCTGGAACGGCTTTCGGCCGACGTGGACGAGGCGACGCTACAAAACTCGATCGACGATCTTCTTGAGCGTGCCAGCACCTTTGAAGCCGACGAAACGCGCAAAGCCGAGACCGGCGATCGCGTGACGATCAATTACGTGGGCACAATCGCGGGTGAGGCTTTCGAGGGCGGTGCGGGTGAAGGCTTAAGTCTCGTGTTGGGCAATGCGGGATTTATCCCGGGTTTCGAGGACGGCCTGATAGGGGCCACCAAAGGTGAGACGCGCGAAGTGGCCTGCCGTTTCCCGGACGAGTATCCGGCCAAAGAACTCGCGGGTAAGGATGCCGTGTTCAACGTGACGGTGACAGAAGTTGAAAAACCCGTGAAAGCGGTGCTCGATGATGATCTCGCCAAGTCGTTTGGCGCAGAGAGTGTCGATCACGTCAAGGAGCTTGTCACCAAGCAGATCAAGGCCGAGTTCGACAAGGCGGCGCGCTTGAAATTGAAGCGCGAGTTGCTTGACCGTTTGGAAGCTCTGCACACCTTTGAGCTGCCGCCGTCGCTCGTGGAGCGCGAATTCGAGAGCATTTGGCAACAGGTCAAGAAGTCGGAAGAGCGTGAAGGCAAGAGCGCTGAGGATACGGGTAAATCCGAGGACGAGTTGAAGTCCGAGTATCGCAAAATCGCCGAGCGGCGTGTGCGGCTTGGGCTCGTCGTCGGCGAAATTGGAGCCAAGAACCTTATCGAAGTGACCCAGGACGAACTGCGTCTGGCTCTGCTCGAGCAGGCGCGTCGTTTCCCAGGCCAGGAGAAAATGGTCTACGAATACTTCGAAAAAACGCCGGGTGCGCTGCAGGAGCTCCGCGCGCCGATCTTTGAAGATAAGGTGGTGGACTTCGTGCTGTCCAAGGCCAAGGTGAGTGAGACCAAAGTTAGTCGCGATGAGCTCTATGCGCGCGTCAAGGCAACGACGGAAAGCTGACGTCGCGGCCTCCGTGGAGTTCGGTCCAATCGGCCCCCTGAGGATGTGCGCAAAGGCCGAGAGGGCCTTGCGCATTGGCGCGGTGATGCTGAACTCACTCTCGGCCGACACGATTCGCGGCGTCGAGCACGAGAAGGGCCTGCTGTGAAGTTGAACGAGGAGAAATGAGTCTATGCGCGATCCGGTCGCCACGTTGACGAACACATTCTGGCCCATGGTGGTGGAGCAGACCGCGCGCGGGGAACGCGGCTACGATTTGCCATCGCGGCTGTTGAAAGAGCGGATCATTTTCGTGACGGGCCCGGTCGAGGATCAGATGGCGTCCTCGATCTGTATGCAGCTTTTGTTCTTGGAATCAGAAAACCCCAAAAAAGAGATCTCCATGTACATCAACTCACCGGGCGGTGTGGTGACCTCAGGCATGGCGATCTACGACACCATGCAATTCATCAAGCCACCGGTTGCAACGCTGTGCATCGGGCAGGCGGCCTCGATGGGTTCGTTGCTTTTGTGTGCAGGTGCGAAGGGGTTGCGGTTCGCCCTACCGAATGCACGGATCATGGTCCATCAACCCTCCGGCGGTTTCTCAGGCCAGGCCTCCGACATCGAGCGGCATGCCGAGGACATCATTAAAATGAAGCGCCGCCTGAACGAAGTCTACGTCAAGCACACCGGTCAACCCTACGAAACGATTGAGAAAACCCTAGATCGGGACTACTTCATGACGGCCGAGCAGGCGCGGGACTTCGGCATCGTGGATAAGGTGCTGTCAAGCCGCGAAGAGGTCGAGTCCAAGCTTGGGGACGGTAAGCCAACTTAGGTTTCGTGCCGCATCGCGGCGGTCTGATCCTGGGTAGGCACAGGGTCAACTTGGCTCGCTGCCGGCCAGGTCGCCGGTAGGGCGTCGTTCTGCCCTCAAATGGTTCGGATTTCGACTTGTTAGCACCATGGAGTGGGGTAAGTGATATGCTCTGCATCACACCGTTTTGGGCTGGCTGCAGTACTGCAACGGTGTGGTAAACGAGACGCTCCGCGACTCTGCGGCCACTTGGCCCCGTTAATCCATTCTTGATCTGGCAAGCCTTAGCGTGCTGTGATCCCAAGGACAGATTCCAGGCGGCGCAACGCGCAGGCCTCGACTTTGCGACACTCAGACCTGCAGAACGCTTCTGGCAGGCTTCAGGAAATCCCGGCGAACGGGAGCGGGAAACGCGCATGGCTCAAGAGAAGAACACCCTGTACTGCTCGTTCTGCGGCAAGAGCCAGCATGAGGTGCGCAAGCTCATCGCGGGACCGTCGGTGTTCATCTGCGATGAATGCGTTGAACTATGCATGGACATCATCCGTGAGGAGAACAAGAACACGCTCGTCAAGTCGCGGGATGGTGTGCCGACGCCGCAAGAAATCTGCTCGGTGCTCGATTCCTACGTGATTGGTCAGTCGCACGCCAAGCGTGTTCTGTCGGTCGCTGTGCACAATCACTACAAGCGCCTATCGCACGCCGCAAAAAACAACGACGTCGAGTTGGCAAAGTCCAACATTCTCCTCGTTGGCCCGACCGGCTGCGGGAAGACGTTGCTAGCCCAGACACTAGCGCGCATTCTCGACGTGCCGTTCACAATGGCCGACGCCACGACATTGACCGAGGCGGGCTACGTGGGTGAAGACGTCGAAAACATCATCCTGAAGCTGCTGCAAAACGCAGACTATAACGTTGAGCGGGCACAGCGCGGGATCGTCTACATCGACGAAATCGACAAGATCAGCCGCAAGTCTGACAATCCCTCGATCACGCGTGACGTGTCGGGCGAGGGCGTCCAGCAGGCTCTTCTGAAGATCATGGAAGGTACGGTGGCATCCGTGCCGCCGCAGGGTGGACGCAAACATCCCCAGCAGGAATTCCTGCAGGTCGACACTTCCAACATCCTCTTTATTTGCGGCGGTGCATTCGCGGGACTGGAGAAGATCATTTCTGGCCGAGGACGGGGCACGTCGATCGGGTTCAGTGCCAAGGTATCCAGTCCCGACGAGCGGCGCACGGGCGAGGTGCTGCGTCAGGTCGAGCCTGAGGATCTCTTGAAGTTCGGCCTGATACCGGAGTTCATCGGACGTCTGCCGGTGATTGCAACCTTGGAAGATCTGGACGAAAGCGCGCTTGTACAGATCCTGACGGAACCCAAGAACGCGCTGGTTAAGCAATACCAGCGTCTGTTCGAGATGGAGGATGTCAAGCTCACGATTACAATGGACGCGCTGCGGGCGATTGCGCGCCGCGCCATTGAGCGCAAGACCGGCGCGCGCGGCCTGCGTTCGATCATGGAAGCTATCCTGCTGGATACGATGTACGATCTGCCCGCTATGAAGGGCGTTGAGGAGATCGTGATCGGCCCTGAGGTCGTCGAGGGCGGGGCCAAGCCGTTGCGCATTTTCTCTGACCGGGCAGAGGAGAAGGGCTCCACCGCCTCGTGAGGTAGCCGGCGAGGCGCCAAGGGTCGCACGATATGCACCGCCGAACGCGAACGACGGCGGCATTCGCACTTGATCGCGCGCCGAGGGTCACTAAATGTTCGTTTCAGGGCTGCTGATGATGGGGCCCTAATCCGCGCCGAAGGCCATCCGAGGCAGGCCACTGAGGCGGATAACATTTGCGCAAGGCCGTGTTTTGCCTCGGGCTCGCAAGCATGGTCTAAGCCGCACGTGGGCCCGGGCGCTGCGCAGGCCTGACGACGGTATCAGAGGTGACGATATGAGCGAAGACAAGCCGGGACGCGAGAAGTCTGGAGCGCGGGATCTGTATCCTGTTCTTCCCCTGCGCGACATCGTGGTTTTTCCCTACATGATCGTGCCGCTGTTCGTGGGGCGCGAGAAATCCATCAATGCGCTCGGCGAGGTGATGAATTCCGACAAGCACATCCTGCTCGCCGCACAAAAGAATGCTGGCGATGATGATCCAGCAACGGACGCGATTTTCCAGACTGGAACACTTGCTTCCGTCTTGCAGCTGCTGAAGCTGCCCGATGGCACGGTCAAGGTGCTCGTCGAGGGCGTCGCCCGCGCGAAGATCCTGCGCTACACGGACAACCCCGATTTCTTCGAGGCCGAGGTTGAGCGCATCGAAGAGGCTGAAGGTGCCAAAGACGAGATTGAGGCGCTGGCGCGATCCGCCGTCTCCCAGTTTGAGAGCTATGTGAAGCTCAACAAAAAGATTTCGCCCGAGGTCCTCAGCACGGTCGCCCAGATCGAAGATTATTCGAAGTTGGCCGACACGATCGCCTCGCATTTGGCGATTAAGATTGCCGACAAACAGGACATTCTCGAGACCACAACGATCTCTGAGCGGTTGGAAAAGGTCTACACGCTCATGGAGAGTGAAATCTCCGTGCTGCAAGTGGAGAAACGCATCCGGTCGCGCGTCAAGCGTCAAATGGAGAAGACGCAGCGCGAGTACTATCTGAACGAGCAGATGAAGGCCATTCAGAAGGAACTCGGCGATAACGAGGAGCGCGACGACATCGCGGAATTTGAGGAGAAGATCGAGAACACGAAGCTGTCCAAGGAAGCCAAGGACAAGGCGCTCGCGGAACTTAAAAAGCTGCGCCAGATGAGTCCGATGTCGGCTGAGGCGACGGTCGTTCGCAATTATCTCGACTGGCTATTGTCCATCCCTTGGGGAATTAAGGGCAAGGTCAAGAAAGACTTGGACGAAGCCCAGCAGATCCTCGACGCCGAGCATTACGGTCTTGAAAAGGTCAAGGAGCGCATCCTCGAGTACCTCGCGGTGCAGGCGCGCACCAACAAGCTCAAGGGACCGATCCTGTGCCTTGTCGGCCCGCCGGGCGTGGGCAAG
>JAKALI010000367.1 GCA_021813195.1 Pseudomonadota bacterium | reverse complement strand
GATTACACAGAATGTCGACCAGCTCCATGAGATGGCCGGTTCGCGCAATTTGATCCATATGCACGGGGAAGTCATGAAGGCGTGGTGCCAAGCCTGTGACACCCGCTTGCCGTGGTCGACGGACCTGACCACCGAAACCACCTGCCCCGCCTGTGCGTGCGCCGGACAGATGCGGCCCGACGTCGTATGGTTCGGTGAAATGCCCTACCACATGGAACGTATTCTGGAGGAACTGCTGCGAGCCGATCTGTTCATCTCGATCGGTACCAGCGGCAACGTGTATCCGGCCGCCGGGTTTGTTGCGCTAGCCAGCGAAAACGGTGCACACACGGTCGAGCTCAACCTTGAACCCTCGGAAGGCCGCTCGCACTTCGATGAAGCTATCGAGGGCCGCGCAACGGAAATCGTGCCAGCCTACGTCGAACGCATTCTAAGTGCAGGCTCAACGGGGGTCGATACTCGTTCTGCTCCGGCAACATGAGCTCGCAGCCGATACCCTAGACGCTGTCATTCCAACGCAACGCGCATCTGTTAGAATTCCGAAAGAAGGCATTTGCGCACCTGTCCGGATTGTCAGACCGCGGGCCCACGGATAGTCTCTCCCGTGAAGGATCGGGGGGACAAAGATTGCGGGCACGGTTGGTAATTGGGGCGGTATGGCTACTGACGGCCGTCGTCACCATCATCACCAGTCCTGCTCGCGTGGTTTTCGCTCAGGATCAAGCCGATCGCGCGATCTCGCAATCAGATGGGCTAGACGAAGCTGTAATGGCAGCTGCCGAACCATCCGAAGACGAGACGCGCGCTAGCCGCTCGCCGGAGCGGATCATCATCGGCGCCTACATCAACGACATTCAGGAACTGGATTTCCGCACACATAGCTACGTGGTGGACCTCTATGTCTGGTTCCGCTGGATGCGTCCCGACCTCGACCCCTCCAAGTCGATGGAATTCATGAACCGTTACCAGCCGACCGACCACCAGCGGGATCTGGCCTATGACGAGCCGCAGACGATGCCGGACGGCAGCCGATATGCCGTGCTGCGCAATCAAGGGCGCTTTTCCACGAAGCTCGTGCTCGAACAATATCCTTTTGACCGCCAGGAACTAACCATCATTCTGGAGGACTCAACGGGAGGAACAGCGACGCAGCTTTACGTCGCAGACAAAATTCCGATCGCCCTCAACCCAAGTATTTCTATTCCTGGTTTTCGCATCGGTACACCGCGCCTCGACATCGTTAACAATCAATACCCAACCAACTTCGGCGACTTGACCGTTGCCGAGCAGGAGACATATTCGCGCGCGATTCTCGTTGTGCCAATCGCGCGTCCCATCACGGCGATCGCTATCAAGACCTTCCTGCCAATTCTGCTCATAATCATGTGTGCCAGCCTCGTGTTGTTGATGCGGCCGCAATACGTGGATGCCCGTGTGGGCTTGAGCATCACCGCTCTTCTGACGCTTGTGGCACTGCAATTGACGGGTGGATCGGCGCTGCCAGAAATCGATTATCTGACCCTCGTCGACAAAGTCTTTCTGGCGTCCTATGCGTTCATTATGCTCGTGCTGGCCCGCGTGGTTCATGCTACTTGGCGTGGCGATGCCGTGAATGACGAACGGCGGATGGTGCGTATCGACAGGGTGGGGTTGTTCCTGATCGTCCTCGCGTACGCCGCCACGGTCGGGACCATACTTGGGGTCACCGACTACGTCTAACGTCGCCGGCCTGGTGCGTCACGAATGCGGCGGCGGATTGCAGAGGATCTCTCCCCAGCCATGCTCACAGAGGGCGTCTATACGGCGCACACCTGCCATCTCTTCGTCCGCGATTGCGCATGGTCCTTTGCCCATGAACACGACGCCGCAATCCAGTCGCATTGGCAACGGCGGGTTGCGGCCAACCCATCGTTCTTCAATGGGCGGATCCTGATCGCTGATGACGCATGCTTGTCAGACGGCGTTCTCTCGGCGAGCATGATCGAGGTCGACTTTGCCGCGTTTCTCTATTGGCGCGATCAGGGACGCAAGGCGCCGCCCGCGTTCGATACCTTCGGCTCCGGCATCGTCCGCACGCGCGATGGTGCCATCCTTCTGGGGCAGCAAAGCACCGGCAATCTCAATGCCGGCATGCTCTATCCACCAGGCGGATTCATCGATCCCCGCGACATCGATGCGCAGGGGAACATCGACATCACCCGCAGCATCCGGCGAGAAGTGGCTGAGGAATTCGGCATCGGGGATTGGTTGCCCAGGCCGTGCGGCGATTTCATCGTCACAATTTACGGGCGACAAATCGCCATCGCGCGCATTTTTGACCTCAACTGGAATGCCGACGAGGCGATCGAAAGGATGCGGGGCTTCCTGGCGTCAGATGCAGACGGAGAACTCGAAGATGTTGTGGCTGTGCGCACGCAAGCCGATCTGAATGACCTGCCGTTGCCGGCGTACGCCCGGGTCCTTCTGACGCATGTCTTTGAGATGACACACCCATGACGACCCTGCGATCAGCCCCTGTCGCAAGCGTAGTTCTCGGACCAGCTTCGCACTATCGCGAACTGCTCAAATCGGCTAAGTGCGCCAGCGACTGGCGGGGTTTTTCATGCAGCTCGACTATTACACGCTCGACGTTTTCACCGACCGGCGCTTCGGCGGCAATCCCTTGGCGGTTGTGTCGGCTGCCGATGGATTGGCACATGATCAGATGCAAGCCATCGCGCGCGAGTTCAATCTCTCGGAAACGGTATTCCTGCTTGGCCCACAAAACCCTGCGCACTCTGCGCGCATGCGCATCTTCACCCCTACTATGGAGTTACCGTTCGCCGGACACCCGATCGTCGGGACCGCAGCCCTACTTGCCGAACGTCGCCTGGGCGATGCCTTCAGCGGCGGGGAGGCCTTGATCGTCCTGGAATTGGAGGCCGGCATCGTGCGCGTTGGCGTGCGGCTGCGCTCCGAGGGCCCAACCTTCGCCGAATTCGACGCTCCGCGCCTGCCGGTGGAGGCCGGCAGCTTGCCGCCGCGAGATGTTCTGGCGGCAGGCCTCGGACTGATCCCGAGCGAAATCGGCTTCGAAAACCACCGCCCGGTCTGTTATGCGGCGGGACAAGCTTTCGCCTTCATCCCGATCGCCGGCCGGGACGCGCTGGCGCGGGCTCACGTCAACGGCGCACACTGGGCGGCGGCGTTCCAGGACCAGGGGCTCGTGGGCGCTTACCTTTACACGCGCCAGTGCGAACATACCGGCTCAGCCTTCCAGGCCCGGATGTTCGCGCCTCAAGCGGGCGTGCCGGAGGACCCTGCCACAGGGTCGGCTGCGGTATGTCTTGCGGCGGTCATCCAGCGCTTCGATCAGCTACCTGACGGCACCCACCGCCGCACCATTGAGCAGGGCTTCCAGATGGGACGGCCGAGCTTCATTTCGCTCGTGCTTGAAGTCGACGGCGAGCAACTTGCTGGCGTGCGCATTGGCGGCCACGTCGTCCGCATTGGGCAGGGCACGCTGACCGTCTAAGCAACGACTCCGTCGTCGGTTGGAAAACCGACCGCATTGTAAAGGTTTGCCGGCTATCGTATGGCAATCTGTGACGGTGCCCCACGGTTCGCGTTCCATGACAGATACGACTGAACATTCGCGGATTTCCCAAGCCTTCCAGCTGCTTACTGGGAGCTTGCCGCTGACGTGCGCTCTCGCGCGCCTGCACGGTTGCCTTAGCGGCCCCTGAGCCGCCGAAGGTGACGGGCCTGTCGGCCCGCCCATCGCCGCTTAGGGGATCACGCAGGACAACCCGGTGCACCGGCCCTGAAACCGCACGAGCGGGCGGGCCAAATTCAGGACAAAAAGTCATGACAAACCAATCAGATAACCATGCGAACCCAGCCGCCGAGCCCCCGATTGAGTCGCGTTCGGACCGGGTCGTCATATTCGACACCACCCTGCGCGACGGCGAGCAGTGTCCTGGCGCAACCATGACCTACGAGGAAAAGCTCGAAGTCGCCGACATGCTTGATGCCATGGGCGTCGACATCATCGAGGCAGGTTTTCCGATCGCGTCGGAAGGTGATTTCGAGGCCGTGAGCGCGATCGCCAAGCGCGTCGAACATGCCACGGTCGCGGGTCTCGCCCGCGCCATCAATGCGGACATCGATCGCGCGGGTGAGGCGGTGCGTCATGCGCGCCGCGGACGCATTCATACGTTCGTTTCGACTTCGCCGATCCACCTCGCCCACCAGATGCGCAAGTCGGAGGCTGAGGTGCTGGAGATCATTGCCGCCACCGTCTCGCGTGCCCGCAATCTTGTGGAGGACGTCGAGTGGTCGGCGATGGATGCGACGCGCACGCCGATCGACTATTTGTGCCAGTGCGTGGATGCGGCCATACGGGCTGGTGCGACGACGATCAACCTTCCCGACACCGTGGGCTATGCGACGCCACAGGAATACTATGAGATGTTCCGAGCCGTGCGCGAACGAGTGGCGAATTCCGACAAAGCCGTTTTTTCGACGCATTGCCATAACGATCTCGGGCTCGCCGTCGCCAATTCGCTCGCGGCTCTGGCAGCTGGCGCGCGCCAGATCGAATGCACCATCAACGGCATCGGAGAGCGGGCGGGCAACGCCGCACTTGAAGAAATCGTCATGGCGATCAAGACGCGCAACGATGCATTGCCCTACAGCACGCGCATCGAAACGCGCATGCTCTCGCGCGCCTCGCGGCTCGTCTCGGCCGTGACGAATTTCCCTGTCCAGTACAACAAGGCGATCGTGGGACGCAACGCGTTCGCCCACGAGAGCGGTATTCATCAGGACGGCCTGCTCAAGTATCAGCAGACCTACGAGATCATGACACCGGAATCCGTTGGCGTGGCGAAGACGTCGCTTGTGATGGGCAAGCACTCGGGCCGCAACGCGTTCCGCTCGAAGCTCAAAGAACTGGGCTACGAACTCGGCGAAAACGCCTTCGAGGACGCCTTCAACCGCTTCAAGGCGCTGGCTGATCGCAAGAAGCACATCTACGACGAGGATATCGAGGCACTGGTCGACCACGAGATCGCTCACATGCACGATCGCATGAAGGTCACATCGTTAACGGTAATCGCGGGAACGGTCGGCCCGCAGACCGCGACGTTGACTTTAGAAATCGACGGCAAACCAAGCACCGCCCAGGCGCAGGGGAACGG
>JAKALI010000366.1 GCA_021813195.1 Pseudomonadota bacterium | reverse complement strand
TATCGGCGGCGACAAGGCTCGAAGGTCGCATCGTGCGCGCGGCGAAAGACTGACGCCCGCAGGCGAATGATTGGGAATTGCAAGCTGAACAGGCGATTGTGCATGCTGTCTAAGCGCCGCCAACGTGATCGTAACGCCAACAACCGAGCGGAATCGTCGAGCCATAGTCGCCCGCGAGCATCGCCGTCAGGATGCGCGCGTTATCAATCTTGGCGCGCATGATGCCGTTCGCGGCAAGGCGGAAGGCGTCGACATCGGTCTTCGGCGGCGATTTGTCGAGCGACGACAGGAGTTCCTCAGCTTCGGCCGGCGCAGGCGACTGATAGCGCTGCGACGCGAGCTTGCCGCGCAGGTCTTGGACATATTCCTTCAGCATGGCGATTTCGTTCGCCACGTCGATCATGGGGTCGGCCGGCAGTTCGAGAGACAATTCGAGTGTCTTGTTCAGGCTGGCCTGAAAATAGGCGCGGACGCGGTCGCGAATCTGCTCGCTCGTCATCCGCGGCATGCGGGGCAGTCCCTCAAACGGGACGCCGATCAGGTTGCGGATTGTTCGTCCGATCAGCATCGCGGCTTTTGCCGAGGATGTTCGCAGGGAGACCTTAAGCTCCCGTTGCCAACCCGTTCGACCAGCCGATCAGGAACCGCCATACGGCAATAGAAGACGCCGCCGCGCCGCACCACGTGCGAAACCAGCCTCGGCAAGCGCCGCTCCTGCACCAGGTTTCTGTGCCAAGGGAAGGAAGGTGACGAGCTAGGCGCTGAGAAACAGGAGATATATCAGTTGCTTGCGCTAAAGGTGGCGGAGAGGGAGGGAGAACATCCCGCGCCGCCCCATCCCTGTGATGTCAATGCCTTAGCTCGATCGGACCATTCCAGCCCCTAATTTTCTGTACCAGTTTTCTGTACCAAGGGCGATGCTGAAGTTGATGCGCGTGCACTTAATTGCAAATCGCCACGAGACGATGGTGCAATTAATTGCACGATCCGATTAGCTTCTTTGGTTGCAACTGGCTTTCTCCGTCTCAAAGGCATCTGCCGGTCACGTCGCGATTTTCGTATTTTCCGCAGGCAGCCAAATCCAACCTTCGGAAGGCGGAGCGTCGAGGGTTGGAGACTCAAGCTGTTCCGGGGTTGTGGCGAAGCGATGCGCGACCAACGCGCAAACGCCGGCATCAATGATGTCATCGTGGCCATCGAAGCCATCGGGGTTGAATGCCGAAAACTCCGGCGAGCGTCGCCGACAGGCGGCAGGATAGGTTTCGATGAACCGGATTGCGCCGCCGTCCGACCAAACGCCGAGCGACTCCACTTTGGGGGCGAATTTGAGTGTCGCGTGTATCGCCTTGGTGCTCTGGCTGCCGATCATGTCTTTGACGACGGAAAGCGGCACGATGCCGGGGGCGGCCAGACGGCGTTCGGTAAAGCGGTAGAGATAGGGATTGGCCGCGTTCTCATTGATTGGGGTGGCTATCTGGCCCTTGGTGAGAAGCTCGATGAGAGCTTCTGGAAAGGCAAGCGGTGCGTCGATGGCGACGGTGACGGCGGCGTTTCGCAGCGCGTCCCGAACGTGGCAGAGATCGAATATTTTCTGCACGAAGGCGCTCGTCGTATCCGCCTCATTGATCGTCTGACGAAGGTTGCCACGCCACGGCCGCCCCAAGAGCGTGGCGCGCCCATCCAAAATCACGAGGGCGTCCCGACTGTTGGCGTTCTTGTCGCAGTTCCATCCGCCGACATCCCAGCCAATCGCGATCATGGCGTGACCACTCAGAACCGCCTCCTATGTCCTCACCAACTTGAAGCGGATTTCGTAGCGATAGAACGAGATGTTCGGCACCACGGCGAGCGCCCATCGCAGTTTCTGGTCGTCTTCCAGCGCGATGATGGCTCCCTCGACCGACTGGTCGGCCTCGGCGATCTCACTTTTCACGTAGCCCATGTAGCGGAGGGCTTGGCCGACGACGACGTCGCTCGCGCGCCCGCGCTTGAGTTCGACCACGAGCAGACGCTTTTTGTCTTTGCTGATGGCGAGGATGTCGATCGGTCCCGCGTCGGTCTCATATTGCTGGCCGACTTTCTCGCCGTCCTCCTCGAAGATCGAATAACCCTTGCCCAGTTCGGTATGTTCCCAGTTCGCCACGAGGAAGGCTTCGAGATGCTTCTCCATGGCGAAGGCGGCGGGGTCTTCGATGACAGCATCTGTCGCCACGATGGTCGGAATGGGCGGCGCGACCTTCAGGAAAGTCTCGATCTCGACCGCGTGCGCGGACACATTACTGACGGTGCCGATCGAACCGGTTGAGTTGCGAAGCGCCTCGCTCATCGCATCCCGCGCGATGACCACGTCGAACCAGTTGACTCTCCGTCGATGGGGCAGAGGCCCGCCGGCAACATAGTAATAGCCTCCGGTCACCGCGCCGACGCGATACGATCCCGCGCCATCCGGGCTCAGAACGATGTCGCCGTCGCTAATGCCCTTGCTGATCGTCCAGAGCGCCCCACACGCCAGCCCGGCGGTGACCTTGGATTTGCCGGGATGGCCAGCAAGGTAGACGGGGATGAACTTCTTGTTGAATTCGCGCCACTGGTCGGGCAACGATCGGTTCAAGTCCTCGTTGATCTCGAAATCCGCACCGATGAAGCCGCCGGCGAAGCATTCCGCCGCGAAGGCGCTCCCCTTGCCAAGCATGACGCGAAAATACGATTTCATATCGGCGGACCTCCACGGTCAGCGGCACATGCCTAATGTCTTGGTGCGACTTACCAGTAGCGAGGCGACCTTGGTTTTAGCCGTCGTCTAGGCCGTCGCCACACGTTGTACTATGACGAGCCCTTGTCCTTACCCCCGGATACAATCTTTGCCGCGACGACGGCGATCACGCCGACAGCGGCGCCGACGACGGCTTGAATGCTTTGCCACCAGGCGTGATTGGCCGCGCGCTCGCAACGCGGGCATCGAGCCTCTTTATCCATGAGAGGCCTGCCGCATTCGCAATTGCGCCTCGCGCCGCTCAAGTCGCAAAGTCCTCGGGCTTGATGTCCATAAATATAACTGCTGGTCTCGATCGATCACTCTCAAGCAGGTTCGTATCCATTAGCTTGACGGCGTCAAAAAATGAGCCAAGAAATTGTTCAGCGGGTTCGCCATCTTTCGGAAACGGTAGCAGTCTTGCCTTGCGGATTGCATCGGGCAAGCCCGCTTCCCGCAGGTCGTCCACGATGCGGCGGATTGCCTCATTCGCCACCGCGGGTTCTCCGAGTTCCAGATAGCTCTGCAACAGCGCGCCAACGCAGTGGCTCAGCAAGCCGACATCGTCCTTCACCTCGCTGAAAGCGGCGTCGGCATCGTCAAAGCCATTGCCAAAAAAGCCATCGAACCAGCCTGTCGTCTCGGTTGGCATTGTGGCGATGTGCGCGCGCAGCTGGCCCGAAAGTGCTCCAATCTCGCGGGCAATGTCTTGACCTGCGGAGATCATTTCACGACGACGCTCGCCCCGATCGGAAAACTGCCGCGCCATAGCCAATGCATTGAGCGCGCCTTTCAACCGGCTCCGCTGCGTGTCGACAATGAGGCGGTCAATGTCTTGCACGCTGGCCTCGATGCTATCCAGCTTCGCTGAGATCGCATGCATGCTTACCGTAAGCACGACGTTTGACAACATGCCGAAATAGTCTGGCGCGACGCGCATCAAGTCGACGTTCTCGACGATATGCTTGCCATTGTGGAGGTAGGGTTTGTAGCTGCCATCTGCGGCCTGCTTGAACAGGTGCATATTCTCCCGGCTAATCACGACGCGGAATACGTCGCCTGCTGACAGCTTTTGCGCTATGTTGGCGACCATAGGCGCGTTGGCCAGCAAGCGCAGAATTAGCCGTCGCTGTGGGAGGTCCGCCGGGGCTTCGCCCACACGAACAGCGTCGGCAGGCGTGCAACAAGTCACATCTGTCATAGGATAGCTTTTCCACTATCAATTATGGAGCGCCGTCGTACCGCAACCTGGGCAATGTGGCATATGGAAGCAGATTGGAAAAGGGCGCGGAATGTTGAACTCGCGTTACAATAGCGTGCCCGCCGCGTTGCCTACGAAGATTTCGCTGTCGCGCACGTATTCGGAGAGCACCGCGGCCGAGGCATGCCCCGTAGTATGTCTGAGCTTCCATGTTGGGACGCCTGCCTGCGCGGCCCCATAGAGTGCAGCTCGATTGCGCTCCTCAGCAATCATGGGCGCTCGCCTCTTGATCCCGCCTCACGTGGTTGGCGAGGACGTTGGTCGGATCGCCCCTTGGTGCGTGGTTCAGGTCTCTGGAACCAGCGCAAACTCTGCGCCACGAATGTTGACGAGTTACTTACCGAAGCCCGAGGTGACGGGCGGAAAGACGCCTCCTTATCGAGGAGATGCGTGGCAGTCTTCAATTCGTGGTTAAAGTCCCCGCTTACTAAAACGCGCCGCGCGTGAGTGAAGCATTGACCGGTCGTTCGCATCGCTCCAAGCTCGATCGCGACTAGGAGCGATACCGATGCCTCTCGTTTTGGTCCACAATGAAGTCGTCGCCAACCCAGCCCACGCATGGGACGACGTCGAAGGGGTCCATTATCATTACCCTTCAAAATACCGAGGACTGATCCGAGAGGGCGAACCTTTCGTCTACTACCGCGGTGTCCATCGGCTTGGGGGAAAGCGCGGGCCGGCCGAATATGTTGGTGCGGGCCGGATTGGGCGCATATGGTCGGACCCGAGCAAACCTCGGGCGTGGTATTGCGCCATAGAGGCTTACGAACGCTTCACTACGCCCGTCCCAGCGAAGATGGACGACGTATTGCTGGAGCAGATACCTCGCAATATGTGGCGCGACGGAGTCCGAAATCTCGACTCCAACGTCTACGAACGCATCATGGGCCTCGCCACCGTCGCGCGTCACGACCCAAAGCCATCGGTCGAGGAAGCAATCGTGGCAGCCAGTGCCGATTTGATAGTGCCTCAAAGGCTGGTCGGCCCGAGACAGGATAGCTCACCGATGCGGGGCGGCTATCGCAAGTCGAAGCGAGCTAAAGAGATTGGTGATTGGGCAGAAGGCGTCGCCTTACGGCATATCGTTGCAACGATCCCTGGCGTAACAGATTGTATACACCGCGCTGCTAATGGCGAGACTCCGGGTTGGGATATAGACTACTTGGACCG
>JAKALI010000365.1 GCA_021813195.1 Pseudomonadota bacterium | reverse complement strand
CAGGCCCACGTGGGGCTCCACTGCTGATCTCGACCTCGTCGCCGTGGCTGAAAGCAGGTGGCGACGAGATTGTGTTCAGAGCAAGCGCTAGCGCCGCAGCGAAAGCCACTTGGCGATGAATCGACGGCATGTTGGTGTCTCCGAATATCTTATTCAATGCTTCACCGGCTGCGTTTCGAACCGGGCCTCGGCAACAGTGGCGGCGTTGAGTTCGGCAATCGCGCGTAAGTACAAAGAAATTGTGTCAGCATAGCTCGTGTTGACGTCGATTTCCCGTCGGCCGGCCTGGATCACCTCTGAGATTGACAACTGACCTTTGCCGTAAGCATCCCGGGCGAGTTCTGCGTCGCGGCGGCTCAGTGGCAGTGTCTGTTCCTTATATGCGCGGATAGCCTCCAGCAGACGCTTCACTTGTTCGTATTTGCCTGACACTTCGTTTTCGATGCGTACTTTCAATGCGGCAAACTTTTCTTGGGCAGCCTCCTTGTCAGCTTCGGCGGCTGCTTGAATGCCTTGATTTCTGTTGAAAAGCGGAAGCGGTATCGTGAGCTTCATCATCATAGCGCTATCCGCTTGCTGGGGCGGTGCACCTTCGATGACGAGTTTGTCCTGACGGACACCCAGTGAAACGCTCCAATCCTCCCAGGCCGCAGCCCTGGCGAGAAGTTGCTCGGCGAGCGCCCGATTTTCGGCAAGCGTAAGAAGTCGTAGGTCGGGGCGGCGGCGGAGCGCCTGATCTATGAGCTGCGCAACGGACGGCAAACGGACGAACGGAGGCAGCGCTGTATTGACGGCAAGCGCTGCGTTGCTTGGCAACCCAACAAGACCGGCAAGCGTCCTCAGCGCGGCCGCGCGCTGGCCAGTCAATACGATACGTTCTTGACGTAATCGCTGAAGTTCAAGGGTCGCTGCGTTAACATCTAGTTCAGAAACCTCGCCTGCTTTTTGTCTTTTCGTTGAGGCGGCAACAAGTAAGGCCTCGACACTGATTAGCCGGTCGCGCAGCGCGATCTTTTGATCGAGGACTACAATCTCATAGAACGACTTGGCGACGTCGGCGAGGAGTATGCGTTCCGCTTCGTTGACTTCTGCTAGAGCGCGCGCGACATCCACACGGGAGACCTCCTGTGCACGAGCAATGCGCCCGGCGATAGGAAAGTCCTGCGCAACGCTAACCGATCGCGAGAATGCGCCCTGGTTGGCGAATGCGCGATCTGACTCGTTGCTAAGTTCGAGCTTAGGATTCGGCCATAGCTCCGATTGCTTGAGCCGCCCGATTGCCGCGTTGACTTGCGCACGCGCGGCCTTGAGATCGTAACTGCGAACAAGTGCTTGGTGCATGATTTCATTGAGAGTGTACCCAGCCGCAGCGAGCGGGCGACTCTCAAGTGTCATTGCGCCAGCGAGACACAGCACCAGCAGTATCCGGGGGGCGCCCCGACTCGTCCCCATCAGGGTCGACATCGCCTAACCTCCAACGCGTGACTTCCCATAGCGCTCACCGCGCGTATGAATCCTCGCGGCCCCGAAAGGCTGCGCGAGACATCTCAGGCAAAGTCAGATTGTGGAGGGTGGCGCGTGGGACCAAAACGTCGCAAAACGGACGCCGCGAATTCGTGGAGGCCCGTGGAAAAACTGGTCAATTCGGAAGGTTGTGCCCGGCGCATAGATTAGATCAGGCACGGAAGAAATCATGACGTAGGCTAAATTTACCCAAACCACTTTACCTGTGTGAACCGTGGCGATCGTATGCAGCACCACACTGGCGTGAGCTAAAGCCTGACAGCAAGGATCCGGCGCAAGGTGGCCTGAAGCGTCGTCAAAATGTTCTTGTACTGTCGATTGGTACGTAGGCCCGACGGTATCATCTACATGTGAACAAACGAGCGGCGCAAATACCCAAGCCACGATCACGAGCAAGGCTATCAAGCGATGGTGACGGCCAACAAAGCCGAATTTTGCGAACGCCAAATTCATCGTAGCGTATTTATCCGTGTGCCTTCGAAAAAAGCCAACGTATTCAAGCCCAAGTCGTCGTGGCTTCGTGCTCAGCTTAGGCGAGGTTATCCGACCACGCAATAAAAAATTCTCAGCGGAATCTGCTTCTTTGGGTGCGCTGTTGTAGGCTCGAAAGTATGAACAAACTGAAGCCTCTGCGGTTGACGCCGCAGCGCCGCGCTATAATGCATATATCGGCGTCTCGTGCCGGTTCCGAGCTCCAGCTTGTAATGGAGGTCCAAGGTGAGAAATCTTATCTGTGTTGTAATTACGACCGTACTTGGTCTTTCGTCTGCCGTTCCCGCTAATGCCGCCGATGACGAAGCCCTCGTTCAAATTTTGACGCGAGCGGATATCGCCGACAATTTTACCGAATATTGTGCGCAGTTCGATCCTTCAATCGTTCGGCGTACCAGCAGTGGCATTGGTGATATCCGGGCGCTTGCTCTACACATAAGGGGCGAGGTGGTAGCCGGCTTGCCATTTGAGGAAGCCAGTCGGATAGTAATCCACTCCGCGCAAGCGGCAAGAGCCGGCGCGCTGGTCGCGGTAAGGCGTTTATACGGCCCGAACCCAGATGAGGAGCGCGCTCGGCTGGCGAAGTGGTGCCAGCAATCCGTCGAACGGGACGTGAAAAATTATGTGAATGCGCACGACCGGCATCATGATCAATTGGATATTCTTATTAAAAATGCCAAGGAATCGCGCTGATTAGCTCGTGCTGATATGCATTGCGTGGGCGCGAAGACACATCGGAGTTTTCAGTCGACGCGCGCGAAGCGGCCGAGATACACGTTGATTCGGATCAATTGTTGACGACGGTATTCAGGTTAGCTGCTGATCCGGAGCGCGAATTAACCCCCAGGGCCATTCGGAAAATAGCAATTCTAGCTGTAACCGAAGGGTCCTTGATTACGAATAGGACTAATAGGTGACACCTAACGATGCCGAGCTCAGGCGTCTGATGGCGGCAAGCCTTCAGGGCAATGCCGTTGCGCATCGAAACCTGCTCAACTGCCTGAGCGGACATCTGCGTGCCTATTTCAAGGGCAGGCTCGCGCGCATTGGGCGCAGCGCCACGGAGGCCGAAGATCTTACGCAGGAGGCGTTGATGGCGATCCACACGCGGCGCCATACCTACGATCTCGCCCAGCCGATAATGCCTTGGGTCTACGCGATTGCGCGCTACAAGCTTATCGACCATCTGCGCCAAGCTCGCGCGTCGTTCGCAGACGTGCCGATCGAGAACGCAGAAGAAATCATGGCGCAGGACGATCATGTTGGCATGGAAAGTGCACACGATCTTGCGAATCTGCTGAATCATCTACCGGAAAAAATGCGACGTGCGATCCAGTCGGTAAAGCTTGACGGTCTAAGCGTGGCCGAGGCGGCAAACCGCTGTGGCATGTCGGAATCCGCGGTAAAGGTCAACGTGCATCGAGGTCTGAAAGCCCTGGCCTCTTTGATCGCCCGGGAGAAGAGAACATGAAGACGGACGAGTTGATCGAGATGCTTAGCACGAACGTCGAGCCGGTCGACCGTCATCAGGTAGCGCGCACCGTCGGCGCAGCAGTCGCGATCGGCGCCACAACTGTCGGCGTCGCAGTATTCCTTGCGCTTGGCGCTCGACCGGACCTGATGCGGTCTAGCGCCGTTGCGTCGGTGCTCTTCAAACTCGTCTTTACCATAGCGGTTCTTATTCCGGCATCTTTGTACCTACTCAGACTTTCCCGCCCCGGCGGGGAACGCAGAACCCCAATCGTTATGGTCGCGTTGCCGTTCATTGCCATCATGTTGCTCGCCACGCTAAGCCTCACGTTTGCGCCGCATTCGCATTGGCACGCGATGATTATCGGCAATCAATGGCTCGAATGTCTCATCTCAATTCCGATCATCGCTATTGTGCCGTTTGCAGTGATTGTCTGGGCAGTGCGCCGGATGGCGCCGACCGATCTTGTGCGTGCCGGCGCGGTTGCTGGCCTCGTCGCCGGCTGTCTAAGTGCGGCAGGGTACTCGTTCCACTGTGTCGACGACTCGGTGCCGTTCGTGGCTCTATGGTATGGCGGAACCATCGCCTTGTGCACATTTGCCGGCTGGAAACTAGGCCCAAAGCTTCTGAGATGGTGAGATGTCAATCGCCCGGTCTGAAGCATTCAACTCACGCAGTATTTTCTTAAGCTGAGTGAACTGCAGCGAAAAAATGTCTCTTTCGATCGTCTCGGAACTGAGAGGCCAAGACATGTATGCCAAGATTGGTAGTAGGAAGCTTTCGCCGCCTGCACTCGGGCTTAGAGATCTTCCGTCTGGCGTGCTCGTCGGCTTGAATATGGGTTAGATTTCTCTAAATTATCGGCATCGCGGACTTCGAAATCGTTTCAAGTGTAGGTTGGTCTTTCGTATGTTGGGGAAAATATGGTCCTAGTCGGCAAAGAATTTTACGCGACGTCGCGGCCATTAGCTAATTCGTTCATCCGTCACCAGCGCTTTGACTGCGCTCTGAATGGCGCCTTCGCGCGTCAAGAGCAAGAGCACCAATGGATCGTCGATCTATTCGCTCAAGGGCCGCGCATTCGACGACGCATGGATCGCCAAATCGTTTGCATCCCGCTTCAGCGAGGTCGGCTCCCGTTGGCATCCGAGTCGAGACGCGGATTCCGAGCGCCGTCCTCGCCACAATCGCGGAGGTCATTCACCGGGCTGTCCGCCCGACATTACCCGGATATTGCTGGCCGCCGTATCCCGGGCCTCTGGTTTGCGGACCGTAGTCTTGGTCATAGGAGTCGTTCGCGCGTCCATAACCGGACCCAGAGCCGCCGCCGGAACCACCCATGTTTCCATAATCGCCGCCGTAACTGCCCGTCGCGCCGCCCATAGAGCCACCGCTCATAGAGCCACCGCCCATAGAGCCGCCGCCCATAGAGCCGCCGCCGCCATAGCCACCCCTCATTTGAGCGCTGGCGGAATTGCCGGTCCCCAGCACGCCTGCCGCGAGAATGACCGCAAGAGCCGCAGTGCCGATGCCTAATGCGTTAATCTTCATGATTGCCTCCATCCAGCCCGTACCAGTGTGATCCGATAGCTGGAAAGGCCGCTAACATCCGAAGGTGCTAGTCTACAACTTCGGGAAATCCCTTAGTCTTACTGCGGCATAAACATTGAGGTGATTGTTGTGTGAATTTGATCGCACAATATA
>JAKALI010000364.1 GCA_021813195.1 Pseudomonadota bacterium | reverse complement strand
TCGTAAGGCGTATGAAAACGGTCGTTTGTACGCGCCGCTAATACCCCAGAAGGGTATGCTTTTGGCGGCTTTCAGCCCGATCTGAGCACGATTTCCGGCTTCCGGACGCTCAGAAGCCGCACAGCAGGTGGCCGCCGAATCCGTCCTAAGTCATTGGAAACACGAGAGCTCTGCTCACAGAGCCTCTGGGCGGGTCAAATTTGACCGAAAATCGCAACGATTTAGCACTATGCTGGTACGGAAGTGAAATATCTGATAACTTCACTAAACGAGGAAAGACTCAATTTTGCCAGATAGATCGAGCATGGCTGTTTGGACTCCAGCCGAGATACCATGGCCGCTGATCGCCGCGCCGCTTGTCGCTTTCCGTTAGCGATTTCAATTTGAAGCGCTTAGCGGAAAATCGGACGATGTTTTTCCGCTTGGAATTTCATCAGGAACTAGGCAGTTCATTGACTTATTTGCTGTTTCGGCTCTGGCACTCGGAACTTTCGCGATGGCTGTCTTGAGCGACCCATTTACCTTTGACCCGGCCTCTCCATGCCGTTCATGAGCCCCGGCCTCCCGAGCCCGCTCCCTTGGTCTGAACTCGCCCGGCCGCTGGCGCGAGCTGAAGACGCGCTGGCGCGGCTCGACGAGCGGTTGCGCACGAGCCCGATCCGCGAAGGCTGGATCTCGCGAACCCATTTTGCCGACGCGGCTGCGGCGCTCTGGATCGAGGGCCAGCTCGTCCACATCGAGGATCTCGTGCTGCACGACGCCGGCAAGGACATTCGCACGCCCACCCACGAACTCACGCGCGCACATGCGGTGTTGCGTGCACGCCGGCGCATCGCCGCCGGCGCTCCCGGTTGGGCGTTGTCACCGGTCGGCATCGAGACATTGCGAGGGAGGGTAGGGCGCGTCGACGCGACGCGGCTCGAGAGCGAAGAACCCGAACCCGTCGAAGACGAAGATGCCGACCTCGAGCCGGCGATTTCCGACGACGACAGATTCTCCGAATTGTTCGCTTCGCTCGACGCTGCCGTCGCGCACACCGATCAGACCCTTGCCGGCGAACGGCGACTGCGCACGCTTCCTACCGGCGAACGCGATCCTCTTATCTATGACCTCGACTGGGACGAGGATGCGCGCCTCGCGGAATGGCGCGCGATCGTCGATCAGACCCGCGACCTGCCGCCGACGCTCGCCGCCGCGATCGTCCATCAGGCATGGACGAGGATCGATCCACTGCAGCACGCGTTGGGGATCGGCCACCTGCTTGCCGGCTCTCTGCTTCGCGAACGTGGCAAAACCCAGGTCCATTTGCCGTGCCTCGCCGAGGGAGCGAAAGCAGTTCCACGCGAGCGGCGCCGAAGCCGCGACGCTTCGGCGCGCCTCGTCTTCGAACTCCAAGCCGTCGCCGAAGCGGCCGAACAGGGTCTCAAGCAGCACGACCGTTGGCTGCTCGCGCGAACGCTACTGATACGAAAGCTCGATGGCCGCCGCTCCACCTCCCGGTTGCCGGAGCTGATTGAGTTCGTGATCTCGCGACCGCTGGTCTCGGCTGGCATGATCGCCAAGAGGCTCGACGTCACGCCGCGCGCCGCGCAGAACCTGGTGGCGGAGCTGGATTTGCGCGAAGCGACGGGTCGTGGACGATATCGGGCGTGGGGCGTCCTGTGAGATTACGCCGCCATGGTCTCGGGCCAGCCGGCATCACGCTGGTGCCTCTCGCGTGATCTGCGGTTAATCGCGCGAGCATAAGCCGCCAATAGAGCCGAGAGGTCGACGTCGGGTGGTTGAACGCGAGCAGACCGCGCCGATCCCTCGCGCTCGTCGAAGAACTCGACGAAACGTGCGATCAATCCGTGGTGGTCTCCTGCGGTCGGTGCAATTCGGCGGCGCCAAACGATTGCGGCGTTCTCGGCAGCGATGAGTCTGCCGTTGGCTCTTTGCGCGAGGAGCTGGAAGCAGCGGATGCGCGATGACGTCGGCAGATTGGCGAGCGTCCGACCGGAGCCAAGACCCGCGACAACAGGAACGCGCTGCAGACGTGCGACCCATTCGTGAATTGCCGACGAACTCTTTACGAGTTCCGCCTTGCAGATATCGTCGATTGACCGTTCCAACCGCCGCGCCGCCGCCTCGACCGAAATCTTCGCGCCGCCACGCAGATCGAAATTACAGCGCGCGCAGACATGTTGCGGGATCAAGTCTCTCTGAGTGAAGAGCGCGATTCCGCCGCGGCAAGCGGGACATCGGTCTCGCAGGCCGCAGCCATGCCTGAAGCAGGAAATCCGCGAGGCGAGACGCCAGGACCGCCGAAAATACGGAGCCCGATCGTCGGCAAGACATGAAGCGCAATACTGGAGCCAGTTCGATCGGCTCCGGCGCGCCGCCTCGCGCAAGGGCAGCAGATCCTGTCGTTTACGATCCGGATTGGGACGAAGACGAGAAGCTGGAGGAGTGGCGCGATGCAGTGCGACACACGACCGACCTGCCACCCATCCTTGCTGCGGCGATGGCGCTCGATGCATGGGACTCGATCGAGCCGCTGCAGCGCTCGCCTTGGCTGGGCCGTCTTCTTGCATCGGCCCTATTGCGTTACCGCGGCAAAGCCCGTTGCCATCTCCCGTGCCTGAATTCCGGGTTGCGCGCACTGCAACGAGAACGGCGCCGTGCGCGTGATCGCGGCGCTCGTCTCGTCGCTTTCATCGATGCTTTTTCGGCTGAGGCGGTGAAGGGGTTGGAAGATCACGACCGCTGGAGTCTTGCGCGTCGGCAGCTGGAACGAAAACTTGTAGATCGGCGATCGACCTCGAAGCTGCCGACGCTGATCGATTACATTATGTCACGGCCAATTGTGTCAGCCGGCATGGCGGCGAAGGAGCTTTCGGTGACGCCGCGCACCGTGCAAGATCTCGTTGCCGAACTGGGTTTGCGGGAGACAACGGGCAAACGGCGATATCGGGCTTGGGGTGTTTTGTGAGTTATCGGTCAATCTAGCACTACTTTGGAGATTTATTCGATCGTCTTGCGTAGGACGTCTTTGCAGTGCGGGCATCTGTAGGGCGGCGCGCGAGCGAGGATGGCGATGACGGTGCGGCGAATCGCCGGCAGGCTTGGTTGCGGCGGGCCGTTCGGGATTCTTTTTTCCCCCGCTCGCTTCGGCGAGGCGACGGCTTTGCAGGTAGGCGTATGCGATCATCGTCATCAGCGCATGTCGATGCAGGCCATGCCATGAGCGACCTTCGAAGTGATCGAGGCCGAGTTCTTCCTTGAGCTGCTGATGCGCCTGCTCACAAACCCAACGGGCCTTGATCGTCGCGGCAAGCGTTTTGAGATCGGCGTCGGCCGGCAGATTGGCGAGATAGTATTTGCGCTCCCCCGAGCTGCGGCGTTCGCCGACAAGCCATGCTTCTTCGCCGGGCATATGCTGCTGGCCTTTGTCACCGATGCGTTGCGGCGGTCCGTCAGCGATACGCACACGGACGGCGGCAAAGGCGGCGCTCAACGGACCCTTCGTTCCCTTTCGCCAGCTCAGGCGCCGCCATTTCGCCTGTTCGAGCATGTCTTCCGCGGGAATCGAGAGCTGATCGGGGATATGACGTTTGCGCGGCCGTCCGCGTCCGGCGACCGGGAAGATGAGCTGGACGTCGCAAGGATACACTTTCTGATGCCGGGGGATTCCAACCGCCCAGGTGAGGCCGCGAACGTCCAGTCCGTGACGGAACGGCGCCGACAGGCCATAACCGGCATCGGCGAGCACGACGCCAAAGCGCACGCCAGCAGCAAGAACACGATCGATCTCGGCGAGTGCGATCTCTGGCTTCGTACGGGCCACGCGGCACTCTTCTGGAATGCCGGCCTTCGCCATCCGATTGGCGTCGTCGGTCCAGTTCTCCGGCAGGAACAGACGCAGGCCGATCATGATGGGAAGCTCGTCCCGCGCCAGCGTCAGCGACACGAGCGTCTGACAATTGGCGTTCTTGCCCAGCGCCGAGGCGTATTGCGGCGCGACGCCTACGGAATGCGTTCCCTTCTTCGGCAGCGCGGTGTCATCGATCACCAGAATCGTTTTCGCTCCGCCGATCAGCCTGTCGGCCTGAATGGCAAGCTCTTCTTCCAGCGGCGCTTCGTTCCAGACGCCGCCGGAGATGAAGTGATGCAGCTGGTCGTAGTCTCCCGGCGCCAGGCGCGCCGCCATCGGTTCGACGCTCTTGCGTTCGCCCACGCCAACCAGCCCTTCGACGTAAAGCGGGCACATCCGTCGGCGCGCCTTGTGCCCCAGCCGCGCCAGGAATGGCGCGAGCCATTGCGTCAAATCCGTTGTCGAACGCCTCGTCATCGTCGGCCCCCAAATCAGCCGACCCTTTATGAATCACGCAAATTGCGCCGAGGGAATCCCAAAACGGCGCGCTACACGATAAATCTGCCAAAGTAGTGCTAGGTCATCGACTCATAAACCGCATCCAGATTTTCGCTGATGCGAGTTTGACGAGGGCGAGGTAGTTGGCGTCGTGCTTTTCGAAGCGGGTGGCGACGGCTCGGAAGTGCTTGAGCTTGCTGAAAAAGCGCTCGACGAGGTTCCGATAGCGATAGAGGAAGGCGCGGAAGGCCGGCTTTTCCCTGCGCCGCGAGACCGGCTTGACGTTGGCCCATGCGCCGCGCGCGGCAAGGGTCTGGCGCAGCGCGTCGCTGTCGTAGGCGCGATCGGCGAGCAGGATTTGCCCGGCTTCGAGCGTCTCGACCAGATCGGCGGCGCTGCGCCCGTCATGCGCCTGGCCCTCGGTAAGCTTGAGGCGGATCGGCAAACCATTGGCGTCGACGAGCGCGTGGATCTTCGTCGTCAGTCCGCCTCGCGAGCGCCCCATGCATCGGCTTGCAGCGACGTCCCCAGCGGCGGTCTGCGCTTCGTCCGGGCCCCCCTTTTGACGTTGGCGGCGTGCTGATGCACGCGAACCGACGAGGAATCGACCATCTGCAGGTCGCCGTCGTAGGCTCTCGACACGGCTTCGAAAATCCGGTCCCACACGCCCAGTTTGCGCCACCGAACGAAGCGATTGTAGCAGGTCGTCGCTGGCCCGTAGCGCTCGGGAATGTCGGCCCAGGTTGAGCCAGTGCGCAGGCGCCAGTAGATGCCGTTGAGCACCTTGCGGTCGTCGGCGCGTGTTTAGTCCCGGCATTTGATGGGTTGGATCGAGCTTGAATCGTTTGGGCTCGACT
>JAKALI010000363.1 GCA_021813195.1 Pseudomonadota bacterium | reverse complement strand
CTGAACCTCCACCGAGATAAAATTCCTGAATATCGGAATTCGATTTCAGGGCTTGCGCAGTGTCATGCATGACGACGCGACCGTTCTCGATCAGATATCCGTCGGACGCGATCTCCAAGGCGGCCAACGCATTCTGCTCGACCAGCAAGACCGACAACCCGTGAGCCTCGTTGATCTTTTTTATGATGCTGAATATTTCCGCTGCCAGGAAAGGAGCCAGACCCAAACTAGGTTCATCAAGCATCAGCAGCCGCGGCTGAGTCATCAACGCCCGGCCGATCGCCAGCATCTGTTGCTCGCCGCCCGAGAGATATCCTGCCTGGGAGTTCTTCCGTTCAGCGAGGCGCGGGAAATACTCGTATATCTTCTGCTTCTCCCGATTCAGCGCGGCCCGCGTCATTGACATCGGGGTTGCCGCGTCGAGATTTTCGTCGGGCGTCAAGTGCTCGAAAACACGACGCCCCTCGATCACATGACAGATACCCATCTCGACACGTTGCTGTGCGGGGACGCCGGTAATCAGCGTTCCTTCGAAACTGATCTCGCCTCGGCTCACACGTCCACGCTCGGCCTTGAGAAGGCCGCTGATCGCTTTCAACGTTGTGCTTTTTCCTGCCCCGTTGGATCCGAGCAGCGCCACTATCCCACCTTTCGGAACTTGGATAGAGACTCCTTTGATCGCCAACATGACGTTATCGTAGAGAACCTCAATACTATTCATCGACAGTATCTTGTCCGGGTCTTTATCGGGCGCCAAAGTCATGTTCGTCCTACTTCTTAAGCTGGTCGAATGGCCACAGGATCAGGTAATCTCGAATGTTGCCGTAAAGCTTGCCCAGTCCAAGGGGTTCGATCATCAGGATAATGATGATTAGAGCGCCGTAGACCGCGTTCGGAATATGGGCCAGCGTTTCGACGTTCAGCTTCAACCCGAGCGTCGACGCCGCTCCCTCTACGATTCCGTTGACGACGCCCGGCATCAACAGCATGAGAGCAGCGCCAAAATAGGTGCCAACGATGCTGCCGAGCCCGCCGACTATAATCATCGCCAGAGCCTGGATGGACACCGAGACCGAAAATTGCTCGGGCGCTGCGAGAAAATAGAATGTGGCGACAAGGATCGCGCCGCTGACGCCGCCAATAAAGGAGGAAGTCGCGAAAGCAACGAATTTGTAGTAGAAGCTATTCACGCCGAGAACAGCCGCCGCGTAATCTTTCTCACGGACGGCCACGAGCGCGCGGCCTAGACCGGTGCGGCGTAGATTCAGCATGAAGATCGTTACGAGGAGGCACCAAACGAAGGCCACATAGTACAGGCCGGCGTCCGATGTGATCTTCTGGCCAAGGAGAGCGAAAGTGGGCGCCTGCAGCGAAGCATGCGAGCCGCCCGAGATCGTTGGCGAGTGGGTCAGAACCCAGTCCATCACAAATTGCATCGCCAGCGTGGTCAAGGCGAGATAGAGACCCTTCACCCGCAGAGCCGCGAACGCGAACAAACTGCCAATGACCGACGCGGAAATTCCGCCGATCAGGAGTGCGAATTCCCAAGGAACTCCGAACTTCGCTGCATGGACAGCAGAATAAGCTCCCACGGCCATCACGGAAGCATAGCCCAAGTGCAGTTGGCCAGCCCAACCCGTCACCAGGTTAAGCCCGAGCGCTGACGCCGTCCATACAAGCCAAGGCAGCGCGTAACTGTTGAGATACAGCGATCCGAAGACGAAGGGCGCTGCGGCGCCCAGCGCCAGGAGTGTTAGAGCAAGGTTCCTGTCAGCGGGAATCTGGTAGAGTCGACCGTCGGATACATAGCTGGTGTGATGTACGCCAGATAACCGGTAAAACATGGCGTCAAACCCTTTCGATGTCATGGCGACCGAAAAGGCCATGGGGTCGAAGCATGACAGTTAGCATGAGCACTGCGGCCACGATCAGATCGCGGCTGCCCCCGCCCGTGAGCGGGTCCAGATAAGCTGATCCCGCGTTTTCGATAACGCCTAGAATAATTCCTGCGAGCACAGCGCCAAGAACACTGTCCAACCCGCCCAGGACGGCCACGGTCAGCCCCTTGAGCAATAGAAGCGACAGCGACTGGTCGACCCCCTGGATTTCGCCCCATACGACGCCCGCCGCCACGGCGACCACGGATGCGAGCCCCCAGGACAGGCCGATTCCGCGCTCGACAGATATGCCTACGGACCAGGAGGCCGTGTAGTCGTCTGCTATCGCGCGCAGGCGGATACCCAACCGCGAACGAAAGAACAGCACGAACGCAAGAAAAAGAACGATAGCAATCGCCGCTCCGACCAAATGAATGCGGCTGATGAGAACTCCGCCCATGAAGAGCGGATCGTAACTCACGCCGAGTTCAATAGAGCGAGAGGTGCCGCCCCAGACCGCCAACGTCGTGCCGCGCAGGAAGATGTCGATGCCGAGCGTCATCATAAGAATCATCACAATCGGTCGGCCCGCGAGCCGGCGCAGCGCAATCCGCTCAATGCCTACCCCGAGACCAAACATGATAACCGCGGCCAATGGGATAGCACCCCAGAGCGGGAGCCCTGCATCGCGAGCCAAGGCCAAAACGACATAGGCTCCCAACATGGTCAGCGCGCCTTGTGCGAGATTTGGCACGGATGACGCCTTGTAGATCAGTACAACGCCGATCGCGAACAACGAATAAAGCAACCCGGTGAGAGCTCCGTTCACCGCGAGTTCAGCCAGCAAAGCGAGATCCATCTAGACCTCCCTAATTGAGAGGGTGCGGTCCACGGTTCCGATGCCGCCTGTCTCATAGGTCACCGTGGCGCTGACGTGCACGTTCCTTGACCCGTCATACAGTGCGGTGATCACTTTCTGATACCGGTCTTCGACAACGTTCCGGCGCAGCTTGCGCGTACGCGTAATCTCGCCGTCGTCGGGATCGAACTCTTTATGGAGGCTAACGAACCGTTTGAGCTGAAGAGGTTCGGGAACGACTTTGTTCAGGCGCCGAACCGCATCGCGCAACAGCGCGGCCACCTCTTCGCGCTGCGACAGATCCGCATAGGATACGTACGGGACGCCGTGTACTTCGGCCCAGTGACCCACGGCCTCCAAATCGATGCACACCATTGACGTCAATTCATCGCGGCCGGCGCCGATCACGGCCGCGTCCTTGATATAGGGACTGAATTTCAGTCTGTTCTCGATATAATTGGGCACATAGCGTTCGCCGCTTCTGGTGTGCATCACTTCGGAAACGCGACCGAGCACAACGAGATGACCGTCGTCTTCGAGATAGCCGGCATCGCCCGTATGCAACCAGCCGCCGGCAAGTGTTTCCGCAGAAGCCTCGGGGTTTTCGAAGTACCCCGCGAATACGCTGTCCGCCTTTAGGAGAATCTCGCCATTGTCAGCGATCTTTACCTCAACCCCCGGCGCGGCCTTGCCCACGGTGTGAAGACGCACCTCGTCAATCGCCTGGATTGCATTGATAGCGCTGTTCTCCGTTTGGCCGTAAAGCTGACGCAGTTTGATCCCGAGCGCTCTGTAGAAAACGAATGTGTCCTCCCCGATCGCCTCGCCGCCGGTGAAGGCGTTAGCGAGTCGGCTCATGCCGAACTGATCCTTGATCGGACCGAAAATCAGCATCTCACCGAAGAACCGGCCAAGAAAATCCAGCGTACCGGCGCTCACACCGTTGAGCTTGCGCCGCTCGGCTGCGACAGCCCGGTCCATGAAGAAGTGATAGAGGCGCTTCTTGAGCGGCGTCGAATTCTCGATGCCCACCTGGATGGTGGTCAGAATGTTGTCCCAGCTGCGTGGGGCGGCAAGATAGAAGGTGGGCGCGATCTCGCGCATATCGCGCAATACGGTTTCCTGCCGTTCGGGCACATTGATGGTGAACCGCAGCAGGAGCGCGGCAGCCACTGTAATCGCATAGTCACCCACCCATGCCATCGGCAGATAGGCGAGCACCTGCTCGTGGACGCCGAAGGCTCCGGCACAGTAGCCATTCCGTGCCGCCGTCAACACGTTCCTCTGGCTCAGCACGATGCCCTTGGGTTTGCCCGTCGTGCCCGAAGAATGCAGGAACACCGCCGGATCGTCTGGCCTTGCGCGGTCGACTAGGACGTCGCGCAGTCCCGGTTCATCGTTGAGGCGATGACTGCCGATCTCGACGAGATGCTCCCATGACATGAGCCCGGTCACCTCGTAGAAGCCGAGGCCCCGACCATCGTCATAGATGATGTGCTTCAGCTGCGCAGCGCAGGCGCTGCGCAGCTCCAGAATTTTGTCCACCTGCTCTTGATCCTCGGCCAGAGCGGCCACGATATTCGCTTCGGCCACAAAATGCTGGAGCTCTTCGAGTGTGGCGCCGGGATAGGCGGGCATTGCGTAGACGCCGAGCGTGGCCAGCGACAGCATCCCGCAATAGAGACGCGCGCGGTTGTCGCCGAGAATGAGCACCGCATCGCCTGGCTTCACGCCAAGCCCATCAAAGCCGGCCGCGCACCGAAGCGTTTCTTCAGCATAGTCAGACCAGGTGGTCGCCTTCCATATCCCTCGCTCCTTTTCGCGCAACGCGATATCGTCGCCATACTCGGAAGCATTCCGCATCAGAACCGACGCAAGAGTCTCGCCATCTGCCGTGAGACTTTGTTTGTTCTCAGACATGCGCCCCCCCAATATAGGCTTCAACGACGCGGGGATTCTTGACGACGTCCTTCGGAATTCCGCTGGCGATCATTTCGCCGTAGTTGAGCGCCAGCATGCGGTCGCAGATACCGGTAATGACGTCCATGTGGTGCTCGATCAGCAGGACGCTTACGCCCCGTTCCGCTCTCGCATCGAGAATGAAACGGGCCATGTACCCTTTCTCCTCCTGGTTCATGCCGGCCATGGGCTCGTCGAGCACAAGAAGATGAGGTTCGGCGACCAGCGCACGTGCAAGTTCCACACGCTTCTTGAGGCCAATCGGAATTCCGTCCACGAGTTCGTTGCGGATGCGCTCGAGCTGCAGGAACTCGATTACCTCCTCGACCACTTCTCGGTTCCTGACCTCTTCGGGTCGCGCCACCCACCAGTACAGGGCCGTGGGAAGGACGCCCGGCCGCATGTAGATGTGGCGCCCGAGTAAAATGTTCTCAAGTACGGTCATGCCATTAAAAAGGGCGAGATTTTGGAACGTCCGCGCCACGCCAAGCTTGGCCACCTTGTGTGGTGCGGTGCCGG
>JAKALI010000362.1 GCA_021813195.1 Pseudomonadota bacterium | reverse complement strand
GTTACACCGAGGAATGCGTTTGCGACCTCAGTCGCTTCCAGAAAATCGTGACATGTGGGGAAGTATGAACACCGAAGTCTATGAGCGCCCGACGATTCAGAAGCTGCATACCGGTCGGATGAACAAGTTCGGCAACAGTCCATTTTATTCCCGCAAGATCCGTCAGGAAATCGACGGAGTGCCAATCGGGTCTCTGATTGAACGCTTCGGTTCGCCCTTGTTCGTCTTCTCGGAACGGACTTTGAGGCGGAAGCTGCGCGAGGTCCACGACGCCTTCGCTCGACGTTACCCGAGCATCACGCAGGCTTGGTCATACAAGACCAATTACCTTGCAGCGATCTGTTCCGCCCTTCACCAGGAGGGGGCGCTTGCTGAGGTCGTGTCCGGCATGGAATACGAAATGGCCCGCGACCTCGGCGTGCCAGGCTGCAATATCATTTTCAATGGCCCCCATAAATCGCTTGCGGCCCTGGAGAGGGCAGCGGTCGACGGCGCGCGCATCCATATCGACCATTATGACGAAATTCTGGATTTGGAATCGATCGCGGCGCGTCTTGGACGCGAGATCAAGGTAGGTCTGCGGCTCAATATGGATACCGGGATTCAGCCGCAATGGAGCAGGTTCGGCTTCAGTCTGGACAATGGACAGGCCTTCGACGCCGCCCGGCGCATCTACTCCGGCAAGCTTCTGACGGTCACCGGCCTGCACTGCCACATCGGCACTTACATTATGAAGCCGGAGGCTTACGCAACCGCAATCGAGAAGATGATCGCGTTCTCCTACCGGCTCAAGGACGAGATGAATTGGACCATTGATTATCTTGATCTCGGGGGTGGGTTTCCTTCCAACAGCCGGCTCAAGGGCGCCTATCTGCCGCCCGAACTGACGCTGCAGCCCATTGACGATTACGCGGACAAAATCTCGGAGGCGCTGTTCGCCAATCTGCGCGGCGGCGATTTCCCGAATCTCATTCTGGAGTCCGGGCGCGCGATCGTCGACGAGGCAGGCTTCCTCGTGACAACGGTTTGCGCGACGAAGCAACTTCCGGATAGTCGAAGGGCCTATGTTCTCGATGCCGGCATCAATCTGCTTTACACGTCGGCGTGGTACAAATTTACGGTCGAGGTCGACCGGGAGGTGACAGGCGTCAACGAGCCAGCCGTTTTGTATGGTCCGCTTTGCATGAATATCGACGTGCTCGACGAAGGACTGATGTTGCCGCCGCTGCCGCGGGGTACGCGTCTGGTGCTCTCTCCAGTTGGCGCCTACAGCGTGACCCAGTGGATGCAATTCATTGAATACCGGCCCGCCGTGGCGCTGATCGGCGAGAATAGGGAGATACACCTGATCCGAGAGGCGGAAACACTGACGGATGTCCGCAGCCGGGAAGTGGTTCCAAAATATCTGGCCATTGAATGACAATCGAACCCTCCGACGGGGCGGCCGCATCGCCGGAGCGTCCGGCTGACCGTGTTGGCGGTCTGGCGACGAAGGCGGCGTGGGCCGGATTGCGTCGCGGAATCGTAGGGTCCGTTCTGACGGGCTATTCGGAAGTCTTCTTCCTCCGCAGCCCCCTGATCGGAGGGGCGATCCTCGCAGCGACATTCCTCAAGCCGGGCGCCGCATTATGCGGGCTGGGAGCGGTGTTTTCCGGTCATGTCTTCGGCCGGTTTCTCAAGATCGACCGAGATTCGTTGCTGGCAGGATTTTACACATACAATCCGCTGCTGTCGGGGCTGGCTTTTGGCTCGATGTTTGATGTCACGTTCGCGTCGCTGCCGATGGTCGGCGGAATCGGCGTCCTCGCATTCGCGCTGACAATGGCGCTCAACAATGTTTTCGCCACTGCGCCACGCTTGCCTGTGCTCAGCCTGCCGTTTGCAGGTCTGTCCGTGCTGGTGTCTTTGGCGTCCGCCCGCTTCTCGGCGCTTGGCGCTGCCGCCGTCCACAGTGCGTCGCCACTTGGCTGGCAAGGACACCTTCCTGATTGGGCGATTGGATTCCTGCGTGCGCTGGGCGGGATATTGTTCTTGCCCGATGCAGGAGTCGGTCTGGCGCTGGGCGCCATTCTTCTGCTTGCGTCACGCATCCTTCTCGCCCTGGCGATCGCAGGATACGCGGTCGGCACGCTTGCGGTTGGCGCGCTGACCGGCTCGCTGGACGGAGCCATGCGCGATCCGGCGCTCTTCAATTTCATGCTGGTGGCTATGGCCTTGGGCGGCATTTACTTGGTGCCGTCGCGCTCCGCCTATGCGCTTGCGATGACGGCCGTGTTGATTTCGACTCTGTTTGTGGAGGGGCTTGAGGCCTTTTGGGCGCACTTTGATGTCCCCGTTTTCACTCAACCGTTCAATCTCACGGTCCTGCTATTTCTTTACGTCTTGGGATTGGTCGCTTTCCCGCGGCTGGTGCGCTACGGCAAGTCCACTCCCGAGGAAACGCTGGACCATGCTCTGTTCAGCCGTCACCGTTATGCGGAAACAGCTACAGTTTTGATGCCTCCCTTTGCGGGACGATGGACGGTGTGGCAAGGCTTTGATGGCCGCTGGACCCATCGCGGAGTCTGGCGATATGCTTATGACTTCGTGATACATGACGCCGATGGTCGCACGCACGACGGCGATGGCGCCTCCGCCGCCGACTATTTCGCCTACCGTAAGCCTGTTCTGTCGCCCCTTCGTGGTCGTGTCGTTCGCGTCGTCCGCGATCTTCCCGACAATCCTCCCGGCGTTGTCGATAGCAAGGACAGATGGGGTAATCTCGTCCTGGTGCAGGGACTGTCCGGCGCCGTAGTCTGCTTGTCCCATTTCGCTCAGGACTCGATAGCGGTTGGTGAAGGCGATTGGGTCGAGCAAGGCGACAAACTGGGATTGTGCGGCAATTCCGGCTATTCGCCGCAACCGCACATTCATCTGCAGGTCCAGGGCGCGCCGGTCATCGGCGGTTCGACCTTGCCGTTCAGCCTCAGCGGCTATCTTTGCCGCGGCCTCCATATTGGCGAGGGCCAACCGAAGGAACACGACGAGATTGAGCCCTGCTTTCCCGACAAGGACATGGAGACGATCGTTGCGTTTGTCTTGGATGAAAGCTATTGCTTCGATGTGTTAAAGAATGGAGAACTGGTGGATTATATCGAGCTCGCTGTGCATGCGGCTGTAGATGGAACTCATTTCTTCAAATCAGGCCGCGGTATTCTTTATTTCGGCATCAGAAATGGGACATTTTACTTTTTTGGAATTGAGGGCGACGATCCCTATCTAAAGATGCTGTTTCTGGCCCTTCCGAGATTGCCGCTCACAGTGAAGGAAGGCGTCGCGTGGCGGGATCATGTGCCCCTGCGCGCAATGTTGTCTGGAGCGTTACGTGAACCGCTGTTGCTGCTCGCGTCCATCGTCCCCACGGTGGCGACGATCGATGTTGAATTGAAACGAAAGAATCGGCGTTGGATTGCTGGAACTGCCGTTCATCCATTGTTCGGCATGAAGCGCCGTCTGTCGGTCCACTTCGGCGCCGGCCGAGGCTTTGAAAGTATTGAGGTTGACGACTGGGAACTGAGGCGGGCGGAGGCGCGGCTTCCCAAGCAGCAGTCCCAGAAACCTATGAAAGGAATTCAATTATGAGCAGGGCCACGCTTGTCGGATTAGCTTTAGCGTTCTTGACGGCACAAACCGTTTTGGCTGATTCGCCGGACGACACGCGAGCCGCGATTTATCAATCCTACGCTTTCGAGCGGACGGGAAATATCGATCAGGCCATGGCCGTTTTAGCTCATGTGGCAGCGACTCCGGGCGATTACCTCATCACCATCCGTCTCGGTTGGCTCAACTATTTGCGGGGCAATTACACCGATTCTGCAGCCTATTATGGGAAGGCCAAACAGATCATACCGACTTCTCTTGAGGCGGATCTCGGCCGTCTGAACGCGCTCATGGCGCAGAACCGGCTGGATGAGGCTGCTGGAGTGGCTCAGTCGGTGGTTTCCGTCGATCATTTCAATTATTATGGAAACCTGCATCTTGCGCGCATAATGCGCCTTCAGGGGAAATTGGAGGCCGCTGAACGCATATGCTCCGACATGCTTGCCATCGAGCCTTTGGATGTCACCTTTCTGACCGAACTTGGGCTCGACAAGCAAGCGCGGAACGATCACGGCGCGACCGCGGTTTTCGCTAGGGTATTACTGCTTGATCCTGAGAATAGCGTCGCCAAGGGAGCGTTGCCCGCAAGCGCGCGCTAAGCTCGTCGTCCCGAAACCGGAGGCCCAAATGCGCAAATCTGCGGTTGCGGCTCTTATAGCCGTCTGTTTCATTGGCTATTTCGTTCCCCCGGCCCGAGCCAGCAGTCGATTTGAAATGGCGGTTGACCTGTTCCGTCGCGGGGATTATTCCGCCGCTCGGAAGCTTGCCGCGGCGTTGAGCGAACGTTCGCCGTCCGACAAGAAATCGATTGCCTTGCTCGCATGGACCTGTCTGAAGCAGGGCGATACAGGTTCCGCCGAAAGGCTGCTCGCTCGGTTGCAACGCATTGCCCCGAAGTATGTCGAGACCAGCCAATTGGAAGCGTGGATCGCCTTCTCGAAAGGCGACCTCTCCGCCGCAAAAACCGCGTTTCATGATGAGTTGCGCTGGGCCGATGATTTGCGGCAGAAACGCTATTATCCCCGCGCATTTGCGCGCAGGGATATCATCTTCATCGACGATATCACCGCCGACGCCGATAATGGATTGGCGCAGATCGCGGCGGCGCGAGGGGATGATGAAACGGCGATCCAGTTGTTCAGGGCGGCTCTGGCTGCGCCCGATTATGCCGGGAGGGAGAATGCGCTTACAGCGCTGGCGCTGGCGCTGGCGCGGTCGAACGAGCCTGCGCTGGCGCTGAAAATACTGGCAAAGACAAAGGACGGGCGTGGCCCGGGGACGGATTCGCCTCTTCGCATTGCGCTGCTTTTGCAGTCTGGCGACGCCGACCACGCGCTGTCTGGTGCTGCCGAAGCTGCGGGCGCACATTCAGCCGCTGCTGTATATCCCGCCATGATGGCGCTCTCTCTGGCGACGCTAGGTCGCACAACGGAAGCGGACGGCGCAATGCGTCGAGCTTTTGCTCTTTCGAGCAATCCTCTGGAACATGGATTCCTTTCCCGGATGCCGCCCAAGATCCAATCATGGGCGTCCAACCTGCGCGACAGGCTGCTCGCCGAGGGCGCCTTTGGCGGCGCCCGCTTCCTGGC
>JAKALI010000361.1 GCA_021813195.1 Pseudomonadota bacterium | reverse complement strand
GATCAGAGGGACTGCGAGCGCCATGGCGGGCGTCTCCATTATTCCAGGTTAGGACGACAAGCCGCCGCCGAGTGAGGGCGCATCGAGGATCGAGAAGCCATAGTGTTTGAGCCAGCGCAGATCGGCAGAGAAGAATGCTCGCAGATCGGACAAACCGTACTTGAGCATCGTGATGCGATCGAGCCCCATGCCGAAGGCGAAGCCTTGGTAGCGTTCGGGGTCGAGGCCGCAGTTGGCCAGCACATTGGGGTGCACCATGCCGCAGCCCAGAATTTCGAGCCAGCGCCCTGGCTTGCCGATGGCCGCTGCATCGATGTCGACTTCCATCGACGGCTCGGTGAACGGAAAGTGCGACGCACGAAACCGCATCACTACGTCATCGACCTCGAAGAACGCTTTGGCGAACTCCTGCAGAACCCATTTCAGGTGGCCCATGTGGGTTGTCTCGTCGATGACGAGACCTTCGATCTGGTGGAACATTGGCGTGTGTGTCTGGTCGCTGTCGCAGCGGTAGACTCGCCCGGGTGCAATGATGCGGATGGGCGGCTTGCGGGCCTGCATGGCGCGGATCTGCACCGGGCTCGTGTGCGTGCGCAAAAGCAGGCGCGAACCATCCGGCGCGGGGCGAAAATAGAACGTGTCGTGTTCCTGGCGCGCGGGATGCTCCGCTGGAATATTGAGCTTCGTGAAGTTGAGATCGTCGGTTTCGATGTCGGGCCCCTCGGCGACCTCAAAGCCCAAATCGGCGAAAATCTCGATGCATTCGTCGAGCACTTGGCTTACGGGGTGGATGCGTCCGAGCGCCTCGGGCCCGCTGCGCACGGGCAGCGTGACGTCTTCACGTTCTTGCGCCAAACGCGCCTGAAGGGCTGCTTCGTCCAGCGTCGCACGTCGATGCTCTAATGCCTCGGTGACCCGAGTCTTCAGCGCGTTGACAGCGGCACCGAACGATTTGCGCTCTTCTGGAGGCAAACGCCCCAGCGTCGCCATCAGTTCCGAGATTTGGCCCTTTTTACCCAAGGCCGCCACGCGCACGGCGTCCAATGCTGCAAGGTCGGCGGCAGCCGAGATGTTGGCGACGAGGGAGGCCTCGAGGGCATCGAGATCGCTGGAACCTGTCATGCGCGGATGGGGCCTCCTGATAGGCCGGCGGCGTGCCGACATTCGCACGACTGGGGCGCGGATCGGAACGCACGGCCGCAGCGGGCATGGCACGCCCCGGCATTCGATCGTCACGGCGCGGGGCGGGGATCGGCGGGCTTCAGGCTGCGGCTTTGGGAAGGGCCGCGGACGCTTGATCGACGAGAACCTTGAACGCCGCAGCATCTTTCACCGCGATGTCGGCGAGAACTTTGCGGTCGATCTCGATGCCGGCCTTATTGAGACCGTCGATAAACCGACCGTAGGTCAGGCCATGCTCGCGGGCGGCCGCGTTGATGCGCTGGATCCACAAAGCGCGGAACGTGCGCTTCTTAACCTTGCGGTCGCGATAATTGTATTGAAGCGCCTTCTCCACCGCCTGTTTGGCAACACGGATCGTGTTCTTGCGGCGGCCGTAATAGCCTTTGGCGGCCTTGATGACTTTCTTGTGCTTGGCGTGGGCAGTGACGCCGCGTTTGACGCGTGCCATGGGTTTGCTCCGGTTGGGTAACGTTCAAATCGTTGGTGAGGGCCCGTGACGGGGCCGAAGATCTCGGTATCAGCGATTGTAGGGCATGTACTTCTTGACGATTCCGGCGTCGGAATCGCTGAGCACCATGGTTCCGCGCGCATTGCGCACGAATTTCGCCGTCCGTTTGATCATGCCGTGGCGCTTGCCGGCGGCACCCACCTTTACCTTGCCCGTTGCCGTGAACTTGAAGCGCTTCTTGGCACCGCTCTTGGTCTTCAACTTGGGCATTTGGCTCGTCCTTTCTTCTGGGGCAGCGGCCGCTTAGAGGCCTAACTGCCACGACATCCGCGCTCGCGAAAACACCGCGATCGATGGCTGCCATGTTGGTTGATAGCAAAGCATGAAAGCCGCCACGGCATGCCCCGCCGGGCGGCTCCGAGGCGGCTTATACGGTGCGGCTCGTCCGCTGGCAACACCCCGTTGGGGGCGTCACGCAGCGGATGCGTCGGTTTGCGATCCTAGGCGAACCGCTGGCGCAGCCAGTCGTACAGGATGGCCGTCGCCATGCCGAAGCCCGACAGGATCAGGAACACGGCAAGCGCCTGGTTCCACTGGAAATCGAAGAACAGCGGCTGGCCTTTGATGAGCGGCAGCAGCGTGCTGTTGGAGACGATATACATCATCCAGCCGAACAGCAGCCCCTTCAGCCAAGCCGACCCGCCCGGGAACCGTTCGTAAATGAGCCCCAGCAGCGCTCCCCACAGTCCGCCCCAGAACATGCTGTTGACAATCGTCGGGACCTGGAGCGGCCCATAGGGCGCTGTCGACCAGGCTACACGCGTAATGAGGCCCGACGCATCGAGCAGGAAGACGATCGACTGGTGAACCGTGACAACAGCGATCGCGGCGGCGAGAAATCCCAAAACCATTCGAACAGGGACGGATGGCATCGCGTTCCTCCATGTGCTTCACGCAAACCCGACGATGACGTGTGCGAAAGAGCTGATCGAATAATAGAAGCGCGGCGGTCGCGTTTTGCTTCGACTTTAGTCAAGCTCTAGAGTCAAGCACTTGGCTTTTGCCTCACGCAGATTTGTGATGGCACCGGGCTTGTTTCGTTCTTGCCTTTGTCGTGCAACCGGTCCATATATGCGCCATCGAATACGCCTTGGCTAACTCTGCGACAGACACTTCACGACACACGGTCTGACACGAGACGTCTCCAACGCGCGATTTGATGGCCGCCCTGGGAGGTTCGCCCGGGGCAAACTTACTTATGCTTTTGGAGGCATATCGATGTCGACTGGTACCGTTAAGTGGTTCAACGGGCAGAAGGGCTACGGCTTCATTCAGCCGGATGAAGGTGGGAGCGATGTTTTCGTTCACATCTCGGCTGTGGAGCGGGCAGGCTTGAGCTCCCTGCGCGAAGGTCAGAAGATTTCTTTCGAGACCGAGCGCGGCCGCAACGGCAAGATTGCTGCGATCAATCTGCGTCCCCTTTGATCGGGTGGCGCTAGACCTGGACGAGGCCTGGGGAGCAGATCGCATCTGCTCCCCATTGCACGTCAGGCTCCAGTCAGCGATCGGGTGGGACGGAAGCCAATAGAAGGAACCCAATGGCAAAGGAAGAGATGCTCGAGTTCGAAGGTGTGGTCGTCGAAGTGCTACCCGACGCCCGCTGCCGCGTGAAGCTCGACAATGGCCACGAGGTCATCGCCTACACGTCGGGCCGCATGAAAAAGAACCGCATTCGCATTCTGGCCGGCGACAAGGTCACCATCGAGATGACGCCCTACGATCTAACGAAGGGGCGAATAAATTTCCGTCATAAGGATCCGCGCAGCGCCCCGCCGCCAGGGGCTCCAAGCCCGCCGTCCGGCGGTCCGCGCCGCCGCTAGTTCGGCCTAGGCCCAGTGTCAAAATGCGCGATGAGGGAAATATCGCGTCACCAATTCTTCAAAGCGGCCGGACAGGCGCAATCGCTGGAGCGCCCGATTAAGGAGCGCGCGGATCTGCGGATCGTTGCGCGGGACGGCAATGGCCATACCGTCGCCGAAGAAGTGGGGCTCCAGGAAGGCCCCGCCGCGCAATTCGCAGCATTGCCGCGATAGCGTACCATTGATCCACAGAGCCAGACCGACGCCGTCGTCGAAGATGTAATCGGCGGCGCCCTCGCGTACGGCTTCGCGGGCCAATTCCGCCGTCTCAAACACAACGATGCGGCTGTCGCGGAAATAGGTGCGGACAAAGGCTTCATGCGGGCTCGCGCGCGCAACCGCGATTGATCTGCCATCGAGATTTTCGGGCGTGATGGCAACCTGTGGGGCGCTCGCCAAGGCTGCGAAGCGTCCAGGTGTGAAGAAATACCGGTCCGTAAAGTCAACCTGATCGAGAGCCTCGGCCGTCACGGCATGGCCGGCGATCACGGCGTCCGCATCGCCGCGCTTCAACGCCAGAAAGAGCTCATCCCAAGGTCGCACTTTGATATCGCAGGCTGCCTCCAGCTCAGCGCAGATTGCGCGCGCCAAATCAACGTTGAAGCCGCCCAATACGCCTTCCTCGTCGAGGTAGTTGAATGGCGGAAAGTCGCCTTCGGTGAGAAATCGCACGACAACTCGGCGTGGACTATCGGCTGCGGCGATATCGGGAGCTGCGGATTGTGGCCGATCTTGAGCCACGCCCGTACCTGCGAGTGCGAGACACAGCATCGCGAGAACGGCGCCAATTGTGTAGCGGCGCACAGGGCAGCCGAGTTCAGACCAATCAGGGCGAGCGTGGGGCAGGGAAACATGCGCCATGGAGGTTCTGTCTCAGGAGAACGGGCGTTTTGCAAGCGGCAGGGCGTTTCGATCGAAGGGAGGCTGTTCAGAACGCGTCGTAAGTGCAAACAATAGCGCCGATGGCCGCGGTCCTCCAGCTTCCTGCGCAGCGGCCAGTCGGGGGATGGAGGGGCAGGGCGTGTGGGAGCCAGTCAGCGTCGAACCGTTGCCGGTTAGCAACTCAGACTCGGCCCGCCTGTGCGCAGGTCTGACGAGGCTGACCGAAGCCATACCGACCCCGCCTTCCGACTGGGCCGACGGCCTGAAGCAGGCACGACCCGAACTCTCCGCCGGCACGCCGATGTGGGCATGGCAACGCGCCGTCCTTGCGCTCGTGGTCGTCATCAGTGCCACGGCCCTCTTGTTCGATACCGGCGTTACGTTTCTCAGCCTCATGGCGCTTACGATCCCGGCATTTTTGAGCGTGGTCGTCGTGCGCGTGGCGAGCCTCATTCTGGCCTTGCGCGCGTCGGCGCCGGCGACGTCCTCCTGGCCGTCGGCTGTCGATGTCGCTTCGGGCCAATCCCTGTCGCTGAGCGGAAATCTGGACTTCGAGGCGAGCGTGCCATTCTACACGGTCTTGGTGCCGCTCTACGACGAGACGGCCGCAATCGACTCTCTCGTACCCCACCTGCGGGCGTTAGATTGGCCGAGCGATCGGCTAGAAATCCTATTTCTGATCGAAACTGAAGATCACGCGACGGGCGCAGCGCTTGCGCGCGCTGACCTCGCGCCCAACATGCGCGTTCTGATGGTGCCGGACGGTTTGCCGCGGACCAAGCCTCGGGCTCTGACCTATGGACTTCTGGC
>JAKALI010000360.1 GCA_021813195.1 Pseudomonadota bacterium | reverse complement strand
ATCCGTAATGTCGAGGGGTATTTCGACGAATGCGGGTCTCAGGCGAGATGCTGGCCCTAAGATTTGGCGTGCGACGGTGATATTGGCCAGTACGATGTCGAGGATCACGGTGAGTGCCAATCGAATTCCAGCTATGGGTCGCACGACATGGGGTGGATTGGGCCAGAAGGCGCGCGTTATTGCTGGAAGCGATAGCGCCAGAATGGATCCAAGCAAGATGTTTCCGAGACCGAATGAGTCGGTGATTGCAACCCATACCATAAGGATCGCGAGGGACATCACCGGCATTGGGATGAGGCGGGCGAAGAGAGCCGTCATGGCCGACGCTCCCGATCAATCTGCGGCTCTTTGCCAAGTACTGCCTCCACATAGCGTTCTGGTGTGCGCAGTTGTTCGGCGGTGGCGCGCGCGTGCGCGGAAATTGGAGATGCGGCGAGTGTCAGAACCGGACTTGCGAGGACCAGAAGGAGGAGTGCAGCCTGCGCCAACCGGTTGGGCGGCGGCGTGGAGGCTTGCGGAATGTCGTCCGCATCCTTGCTCTTTGGTTCCCAGAAGAATGCGCTCGCGGCGCGGGCGAGGATCAGCGCAACGACGAGACCACTTACGAGCAGTGCACTCCAGGCCGACATGCCTCCAACGTGCCCCCATAGCGCCTGCAGGATCATGATCTTGCCGATGAACCCCGACAGTGGCGGAGCACCGCTTGCCGCCACCGCCAGTACCAAAAACGCCACGCCCAAGAACAACGAAGATGATAATGGCGGCCCCTTCCGAATCCGGTCGCCACACGTGCCGCGCTGAGATGCAATCGCATGGCCCAGGAGGAAGAGCCCCGCCGTCACGAGCGTTGTATGCGGCAGATAATAGAGCAAAGCCGCAATCGCCGTTTCGCTGCCGATCGCAACAGCCGACATCAACGTGCCCGTGGAAACGATGACGAGGGCGGCGGTAACGACAAGAAAGCGGCCCGAGCCGAGTGCGGCGATCGAACCCAAAAGAATGGTCGCGATGGCAAACCAAATAAGCCAGGGTTCCATAAGCTCGGCGGTCACGGGGGAAGCGGTGAGCGCCGTGTTGGAGACGCGCAGGAGCGCGTAGAGACCAACCTTCGTCATGATGGCAAACAGCGCCGCAACCGGAGCGCTTGCTGCGGCGTAGACGCCGGGTAGCCACAGCGACATCGGCAAAACTGCAGCCTTGAGCAGGAACACGGCGATGAGCAGCGCAAACGCCGCGCGTACGAGCCCCTGGTCGGCTGGCGCGACGTCATTGAGCCGTAAGGCCATATCGGCGAGGTTCAACGTGCCGAGCGTGCCGTAGATGAGCGCCAGGGCGATGAGAAAAACCGCCGAACCGAGGAGATTGAGGGCGACGTAGGCGAGTCCGGTGCGCGCGCGCTCCGCGCCGCCCGCATGGGCCAGAAGCACGTAGGAGGCCAATAACAGGATCTCGAAAAATACGAACAGGTTAAACAGATCGCCGGTCAGAAAGGCTCCGTTGAGGCCGACGATCTGCAGTTGAAAAAGCGGGTGAAACGTTCGGCTCTCGAGGTCGGAGCCTGAGATCGCGTGCATGACGACGGGCATGGCCAGCGCCGCGGTGAGCGCCAACATTGTGGCGGCGAGCCTGTCGAGAACAAGCACGATGCCATAGGGCGCCGGCCAACTGCCGAGCCGATACACAGCGATGGTCCCATCGGCCGTCGAGTTCAGCGCGAGTGCGGCGAGGACAGCAAGGAGAACGCACGACGCAACGCTTATAGCGCGCTGCATGGTCATGCTCGCGCTGGAGACCACGAGCATGAGAATTGCGGCAATGAACGGAACCAAAATAGGAAGAATGGGGAGGTGGCTCATGGGCGCTCCTCACCATCCACATGATCGGTTCCGGTCTCTCCCTTCGCTCTGAGCGCCAGGGCCACGAGATAGGCGGTCATACCAAAACCGATGACGATGGCTGTTAGCACGAGGGCTTGCGGCAGAGGGTCGGCAAGGTTCTGCGCACCGGGAAGCGCGAGCGGCGGTTGGCTCGCGCCCAGCCGCCCACTGAGCAGGATCATCACGTTGACGGCGTAGGACAAGAGCGTCAGTCCGAGGACGATAGAGAACGTGCGCGCGCGTAGGACGAGATAGAGACCTGCGGAGGTCATAAGCCCGACGCCGGTGGCCAGAATATATTCCATCAGCGCTGGTCTCCCGTCATTGTCTCGACGGTCGCCGGTTGAACTTCCCGCCGGCTCAAAAAGCCGAGTTCGGAAAGCGTAAGCAGCACGGCGCCGGCTACCACGAGGAAGACACCCAGATCGAAGGCCATCGCCGAGGCGACCTCGAATTTCTCGATGACGGGTGGATAGACGTAAGTGAAGGTGCTTGTGAGGAAGGGGTAACCCAGCGCCATGCTGACAGCTCCAGTTGCAACTGCGATGGCAAGCCCGATACCCATCAGCCGTCGATAGTTCACGCGCAGTCGCTCAGTCGCGAAATCAATCCCGCTGGCGATATACTGAAGGATGAATGCAACCGCGGCGATGAGCCCGGCAATGAAACCACCACCTGGCATGTTGTGACCGCGCAGGAAGATATAGGCGGATACGGCAAGGGCTAGCGGCAGCAGCGGACGCATCAGCATCGCGAGCAGGATCGGGTGGCGATCAGTTTCGTTCGTGGGGTCCTGCACGTGTGGCTTCAAGTGCAGCCCAGCGAGAAGTGCGGCCACGCCGAGGGCCGCCATCGCGAGAACGGCGATCTCGCCCAATGTGTCGAATCCGCGGAAGTCGACCAGGGTCACGTTGACGACGTTCGTGCCACCACCACCGGGCACCGAGTTCGCGATATGATAGCCTGAAATCGTCTCGAAGGGACGCGTCAACATGGCAAACGTTAGCGCCGCGGCACCAAGTCCGCCTGCGAGGGCAATTCCTGCGTCGAGAGCCGGGCGTGCGCGTGAGACTTCGTTCTGGCCGATACCGGGCAGGAAACGCAGCGACAACAACAATAGCACGATCGTGACGACTTCGACGGAGAGTTGCGTGAGTGCCAAGTCGGGCGCTTCCAAATGCACGAACGTCAGCGCGACAATGAGACCAACAACGCTCATGAAGATTACGGCTGTGAGGCGTTCCCGATGGTTGAGCAGCGTTCCGAGGGTACCGATAGCGAGAATGAGCAACGCGAGCAGCGCTGGCCACTGTGGTGGCATCGGCGTCAGCGGACCGGTCAGAGACGATGGCGGACCTGCGGAAAAGGCCCAAAAACCGAGGCCAATCGTAAAGAGGATAAACGCTAACAAGTAGCGCCGCGCGGAGCCGTCATCGAGCACACTGAGGGTCCATTCACTAATCCGGCCCGCGTCCCTATAAACGCGCTCGAAGGCCACGGAGGTCGAGATCGGTCGCGAATAGCGCTCGTGCAAAGCAAACAGGTGTTGCCGGCGCCAGTAATGCAACAACCCGAAGGCCAGCGCCACGACGCTCATCGCGAGCGGCATATTGAAGCCGTGCCAGACGGTAAGTTTGAAGGCCGGGGCGCCACCGGGAATGACGGCATCGGCAGCCGTTTTTAGGAGCGCGCCGACGCTGAGTTGGGGCAACAAGCCGACAATAAGAACGAGGGCCACGAGAATTTCGACGGGAAGCCGCATCCACCGCGGTGGCTCCTTGGGTGAGCGCGGCAGATCGACGGGCTCACCGTTGAAAAAGACATCGTGCACAAAACGCATGGAGTAGGCGACCGACAAGGCGCCTGCGATCGTCGCGAAGGCCGGGACGAGGTAGGCGAGGTAGCCCTCGAACAAGGGGTGATCGACCGTCTCGGCGAAGAACATCTCCTTTGAAAGAAAGCCATTCAGCAACGGTACGCCAGCCATGGCGCCTGCCGCCAGCATGCCAAGGATTGCCGTGCGCGGCATGTATTTGAACAGGCCATTGATGCGACGCATGTCCCGCGTGCCGCACTCGTGATCGATAATCCCGGCGGACATGAATAGCGAGGCCTTGAAAATCGCGTGATTGATGATGTGAAAGACTGCGGCCACTGCGCTCATGGGCGTGCTCATGCCGAACAGCAGGGTAATGAGGCCCAGATGACTAATGGTCGAGTACGCGAGGAGACTTTTGAAGTCGTGCTTGAGAAGCGCAACGTAGGCGCCGTAGATGAACGTGATGGCGCCGGTCGCGCCAACCAACAGCATCCACAGATCGGTGCCGGACAGCGCAGGATAAAGCCGCGCCAGCAGAAACACGCCCGCTTTAACCATGGTGGCGGAATGCAAATACGCACTGACGGGCGTCGGAGCTGCCATTGCATTGGGCAGCCAGAAGTGAAACGGGAACTGCGCAGATTTCGTGAACGCCCCAAGCAGGATAAGGAGGAGCATCACGTCATAGAGACGATGCGCGCGCACCTCATCGCCGCGCGCGAGAATGTCGCTGAGCTCGTAACTGCCAGCGATATGGCCCAAGAGCAGGAGACCGGCTAGCAGCGCCAATCCTCCGCCGCCTGTGATGGCAAGCGCCATGCGCGCGGCGATGCGCGCGTCTTTGGCGTATGATTTGTAGGCGATAAGCAGGAACGAGGTCAGGCTCGTCACTTCCCAGAAGACGAGCATCAACAAAATGTTCTCGGCCAACACCACGCCGAGCATGCCGCCGGCAAACGCCAGTAACAGGCCATAAAATCTGCCGAGACGGTCATCTTGCGCCATGTAGTACGCCGCATACAGGACGATTAGCAACCCGATGCCGAAAATAAGTAGTCCAAACAACAAACTGAGACCATCGAACCGCAGCGCGAAATCGAGGCCCCACTCGGGCAGCCATAGCGCACGCAGGATCACAGTGCGGCCTTGCGTCACTTCCAAGGCCAGCGGCACCAGGATCGCGAGTCCTGCGAGCATACCGGCGCCCGCGGTCCAGGCGGCAAGCGAACGCGATCGGGCAGCTGCTGCGACCGTCAACGGTGCAGCCAGGAAGGGGACGAGGAAGAGAAGAATGAGCAGAGATTGATGCATCGCGCCACAAATAGAGGGTTCGCGGGCAAGTTCAACCTTTGGCAGCGGATTTCTGGGCTATGGAGAAATAGGCGATCGTGTCAGGTGCATTGGAGCCACCCGTGATGACGAATGACATCGCCTGGTCGAACGTCCAATCGGTGTAGGTCAAATCGCGAACCGGGACGATTTCAATGTAGCCCGACGTCGGGTTCGGCGAAGTGGGTACGTACACCGCGGCAAGCTCCTCCCCTGTGGACTTGTC
>JAKALI010000359.1 GCA_021813195.1 Pseudomonadota bacterium | reverse complement strand
CTGTTGTCGGATTTAAACTGCGCGACTTTGCGTTCTGCCTCGGAAACACGGTCTTTGAGTTCAGAGATTTTTTCTTCCAGAAGGCGCGTCGCGAAGCCAGCCGCGTGTTTCTTGCCGGATAACTGATCATCGAGATAGACTTCTGCGATTGTGTTGGCGATGCGCGCTGCCTTGACGGGATCTTCCGACGAGAATCGAATTTCAATCAGCAGCGTGGAGCGCACTCGCCCGACTCGTAGCCGATCCTCGAAGGCGGCCGCGACTTCGTCACGTTCTGGCACGTAGGTTCCAGGCTCTGTTGTCCCGATCAAGCTTCCGATGGGGTCCGTATCGAGCCGTCGACCCGTCAACGTATCAGCTTCAGAGGGTTTTGAGGGCAGAAGCTGTCCGAGCTGGAACATCTCCAAGAGCCGGGTAAAGGGTGCCGGCTTGCGGAATTCCGGATCCTCCCGCAGTTTGAGCACGTCGATGACCTTGAGCGCGACGGCGCGCGAGGAAAGCACTTCGACTTCGCTGTCGACAGTTGCGGCATCAGCCCGCAAGTCGGCGATGACACCTTCCACATTGGCGATTGATTTCTTGCGCGGGTCGATCTGGATGACGGCAACGCCGTCATAGCGATTGGGCATCATCAGCACGATAGCGATCGTGATGCCAACGATCAAACCGGTGACCAGACCAACCAGATGCAGGCGACGACGCACGGCGGAAACAGCGCGCTCCAGGCTCAAGAGCCCGCCGCCGTCGCCGTCCAGATGTGCCTCTTCGCGTTGCATATTGCGCCAGTCTTAGAATTTGAGCTTGGCGCCTGCGCGCACGCGATGGCGTTCGAAGTCGAAATCGGCTTCGTTTGAGTCGCGCTGCTCGTAGGCATAGCCCAGGTCGAAGTGCCAATTTTTGGTGAGGAGATAGTCAAGGCCGGCCCCCAGTTCGGTGACCGTGTCCTGACGCGTCGTGCCAATGAACTCCTGATCGGAGTACTCGGCATGAACCGAGCCCACGAGATTGTGGAGGAGCTCATACTCGGCGCGTGCGCCGACAGTGGTTTCGAGGCGGCCGTTGTCTGCGGCACCAATTTCGTCGACGAGCGCGCGTTGGACATGGGCAAACAGGCTCAAGCGCTCTGTCGGTAGCCAGCGGACCCGCGCCTCCAACAGCGTGCTCTCAACTGTTTTGAGATCGGCGCGATCAAAATCGCGGATACCGTATCCACCGATGAGGCGCCAACTGAAGAGCGGATTAAGTTCGAATTGCAGGCCAGCCATGGCCTCGTAAAGATGCGAGTTGCGGTCTGGAGCGCCGGGCGCTTCCCCCTCATTCAGGAGGCGGCCGACGCGCACTTTGCTCACGACTTCGTAGCCCGGCGAAAATCGGTAGCCGGTACGGAGCTGACCGCTGTAGAGGATCTGATCGCGACTGTCCTGGGACAGTCGCGTGCCGTCCTGCGCCTTGACGCTCTCATAGTCAAGCTGCTCCACAGTTCCCGACAGCGTTCCATAGAGGCGGCCTGCATCGCGTGTGAGACCGACCGAAGCGCGGTGGCGCGCAAACGGGACAGGTTCGGCGGCGGTCCTGGGGGCGGTCGAAGCCGACCGCTCCTCGTGTTCGCGCGCCGTGTCCAGCGTGGCCGAAAGCGTATGCGCGTGATCAATGTGCAAGGCACCGCGGATGATCCCGCGAACGTCCACATAATTCTGGTCTGTCGACTCGGCGTAGTTGAGGAATCGGGCCGAGACCGCCGCGTCGAGGACATGCCGTGGCAGCTGCGAGCGCATAACAATGGTCGGCGCGGTGATGAATCGCCAGTCTGCGGTCGCATCCTGGGGCGAGCCGAAGATATTGCTATCGTATTCGGCCGTCTCGGATATGGCGGGGTAGAATACGAAGTTGCCGAGGCGCACGCCCTCCGGTTCAGCGAACGTTCGGTCGATTTCGTCCACGGGGCGCGCGCCATAAATGCGCGCAGGGTCCCAGTCGCGGCGCAGTTCCTGCAGCGCGATGGTCTCAGTGATGAGATCCGCATTGCCGTCGATATCGAAGGCTTGCGCAGGGCCCGTGCCACCCGCCGACAAGACAGCCGCGGTCGAGGCGCACAGCAAAGCCGGGCGCCATGATATCGAAGAGACCACAGGTGAGGACGGAAGGCGGCTCATGGCGAAATCTCGCTCGGACCCCCCGGTGCAGCATGGAATTTTGAATGCGCCGACATCATCAGAAGAAGCGCTCCGGTACGCGGATGTTGTCACCGGGTAGAATCGCGACGGCGCCGGACGTCGGCACGCGGGTCTCAGCGGAGCCCCCACGAGACACGAGGACATACGACTGCTGGGCGCGGTAGGTGTACCCGCCCGCCATGGCGATGGCGTCCTTCAGCTTCAATCCGGTCTTGTAGGCAAACTCACCGCCGTTTCTGACTTCGCCGTGAACGTAGATTGGGCGGTAGGTGGTGATCTCCACCGTGACTTTTGGATTTTTGAGATAGCCATCAGCAAGGCGACGCGCGACGGCGTCGCGGAATTGCGCGACGGTCAAGCCTTCCGCCCGGATGTCGCCGGCAAGCGGCAGGGCCACCATGCCCGCAGGGTTCACTTCGACAGGGCCGGAAAGCGTTTCTTCCCCGAAGACGTTGATCTTCAATTTGTCGCCCGCTCCCAGTCTATAGGATGCGCCAAGCGCAGACGGGGCGTCAGACGACGCAAAGCCTGGGGGGGGGTGGTCCTAGATTTTCGGAGCACGACGCAAGGAGCAGCGCGATGAGCGCAGCCGGCAACATGCGAGAGGACAGACGCGGGAACACCATACGCAATACTCGGAGGAAACGCTTATTCGCATGTGCGCTCCCGACCGGGGGCCTTGTGGCTTCGGTCTGCGAGCGCAACCTCAAACAGAACCGTGGCAGCGTTAATTTGCCGCTAAAGATGTGCGGGCAATGCGAGATTTTTGGCGTGACAGACTGGGTTTGTGATTGAGCGCCAACTGGTGTTGCGGTGAGCGGAGCGCGCAATGTTAGGGGCACATTCAGAGGTTGGCGGTTAACGTCTCGCAGGTGTCCAATTTCGGAGTTTGCAGGCTTGACGATCGACACGCTCCCCCTCGCGACGAACCTCGTCACGGCTTACGAGGGTAAGGCGACCAGCTATTTTTCCAACGCGCGCGCGGACGTCGTGCGCGCCTTGCCGCGCGATCCCCACGCTCGTGTGCTTGAGGTCGGCTGCGGCACGGGGGCAACGGGCGCATTGGCGATCGCCAGGGGTCGCGCCGGGCGCTATGTTGGGATTGAGCTCGTGGAGAGTGCTGCAGCCCAGGCGCGTGAAGTTCTCAATGAGGTGCTGGTGGGCGACGTCGAGCGGATGGATCTGACCTGGCAGCCTTCGTCCTTTGACGCTTTGGTGCTATCTGAAGTTCTGGAGCATCTCGTCGATCCACAGACTACATTGAAACGGCTTGCCCGTCTCCTGCGTCCCGGCGGCATGGTCCTCGCAAGCTCGCCGAATATCTCTCACTGGCGAGTCATTCGTGAACTCATGTTGGGTCGTTTTGATCTCGCCGATCAAGGCGTATTCGATCGGACACACCTGCGGTGGTTCACGCCCCAATCCTTCACCCGAATGTTCTCAGATGCTGGCTTCCGGGTGACGCGCGTGGGACCAGTAACGCCGCATTCACCCCGCGTGGAGACCCTGTTGAAACTTACGGGTGGGCGCTGCGAGCATCTCTTCATGACCCAGATCTCGTTGCAGGGCTTCAAGCGTTGAGCACCCTGCGCGCGTTGCGCGATTGGGCCTCACAGCATATGGACCCGCGCGCTCGCGCTATCGACATTGTAATCGCAGGCAACGCGAGAAAGCCGGTCACCGAGTGTTAAGCGGATGATCGCTTGCTTGTAGCGAGACTTCCAGTTTGGATCGTCAAAGTGCCAGATGGGAACCGTGACATTCGTGTCGCCGATTAAGATTTGAGCCTCATCGTGTTTGCTCCAATCCAAATTCCGCACGGTCAGCGGTAGGCCCGTCGGTCCCGTCGCGGGTTGCGCTTGGCAGGCAGCTTGCGCCGGCAGTCGGTACGCGGCGAGAAGCGCCTCCTCGACCGCGCTGCGATAGAGGTGATCCTGGGTCCAGATCTTCAGACCTGCGAGAATGGCAAGGACGATCACCAGGGCGCGCACGCAACCGCTCCCGTAAAAAAGCCCGTTCGCTATGATCTCGCCCCAACGGCGAGGCCAGCCCCAAGCCAGGGAGACGCGGAATGGGCGCGCGATCGCGCTCCCATCGGGATATGCCGGCTCATGCGAGTGTGCCGCGGTATGGTGAACAATCTCTGAAGCGTTGTTCGGCCGCACCGGCAGCCGCGAGGCGCCCGAACTCTTGTCATCCTTGCGCGCGTCGGGCATGGATCGGGCATCATCTCACACCAAAGTCGAACCCGCGGGGGAGGATTAACCACCCATGAAAAAGAAGATTCTTATCACTTGGCCCCTGCCGAACGCTGTCATGGCGCGCGCGCGTGCTAGCTACGACGTGATCGCGCACGGCGACGATCCCAAGATCACCATCGAGGAAATGCTAGAAACTGCAAAATCCGTCGATGCCATCCTCCTGACCTTGAATGAAAAATGCCCCAAGGCCGTGATTGACCGGCTGCCGGAGCACATCAAATGCATCTCTACGTTCTCGATCGGCTTCGACCATATCGATTTGGAGGCCTGCAAAGCCCGCGGCATTCGGGTCGGAAATGCGCCGCATGGCGTGACCGTCGCAACGGCCGAAATCGCCATGCTGTTGCTACTCGGCTCTGCACGTCGGGCGTCGGAAGGCGAGCGTATGGTGCGCACGCGGTCGTGGCCGGGCTGGCAACCGCTGCAACTTGTCGGCCAACGCCTCGACGGCAAGAAGCTCGGAATTTATGGATTCGGCAAGATCGGCCAAGCGCTAGCCAAGCGCGCCCGCGGGTTCGACATGGAGATCCATTATTACGATATCTACAGGCAGTCGCCGGAACGCGAGGCGGAACTCGGTGCCACTTATCATGCGTCCCTGGATAGCCTCCTGTCGGTTTCGCAGTTTTTCTCCATCAACGCCCCCTCGACGCCAGAGACGCGCTATTTCTTCAACAAGGGCGTCATTGAGAAGCTGCCTCACGGCGCCATCGTCGTGAACACCGCGCGCGGTGATCTGGTCAATGATGCCGACATGATCGCAGCCTTGAAATCCGGTCGCTTGGCCTACGCGGGGCTCGATGTCTTCGCTGGCGAACCGA
>JAKALI010000358.1 GCA_021813195.1 Pseudomonadota bacterium | reverse complement strand
AAGAGCCAGACCTGATGGGGCTTTTCGCCGAGGTTGCCCTTGTCCACCGCCCGCACATACGCGTCGTGCGCGGCCTTGGTATTGTCCATTCCCTGGTAGATCTGACCGATCATGAACTCGAGTCCGCCATCCGTGGGGAACAGTTTCGTCGCCTCCTTGAGGGCCGAGATCGCCTGAAGGTTCTTGTTGCTCTGTTGATAATAGGCTCCGAGCACACGCCAGTTCTGCGGGGTCGACTCGATCTTTCCATCCTTCATTCCCTTGTATAGGATGTCGGTGGCGATATTTATCTCGCCCGCGTTGAGATACAGCGTGAACAGGTTGTAGTTGTCGCGCGGCGTGTTCATGAACCCGAGTGACTGTGCACGTTCGAGCGTGTTGATCGCGCGGATGTAGTACTCGCGCTGCCGATGCTCGTTGGTCGCGGATCCACCGAGATTGACGTACGTGGCGAACAGCATCGGCCAGAAATCCTTCCTGCCCGGGTACTGGCTCAGCAGGAGCTCCATGACCTTTGCCGAATAGTCGTAGTCGTTCTGCTGCTGCACGATCGCCAGAAGCAGCCGGTAGAAGCTCTCCTTCGGCTTGATGCTCCCCAGCATGCCTTTTTCGACGATGTCGCGCGCCTGCTTGAGGATCGCCTGGTTCACGTGCTGCGAGTCGGCGGTGGCACGATAATAGAGAATCTGCGCGTACAGCATCTCGACCTCCGGCTCACGCCGGCGCAGCTCCGCGTAGCGTTCGAGCGAGGCCATGAAGCCGAAGTGAATGGGATCGAGAACGGGATCGGCGATATGGGGAATCCCCAAGGCGCGCGCCTTTTCGATCGCCCGGTAGAGTGAGACGAGATCGCCATGGGGCTTGGGCACAAGCACCGGCACTGCCAAGGTTCCCGCCACCGCATCGAGCGTCGACTCATCTAGCGATAAAACAAAATCCGCCCCCGCCCGCGCCGCCCGGCGCAACTCGTCCACGTTCCCGGAGTCGACGCTGACTTTCAGGCCCTGCGCTTTGAGCTTTGCGATGGCCTCTTCAAGGTGAGGGAAGTCCACGTCCGGCTGACAGCCAATGTCGATGACATCAGCGCCGGCGCGCACATGCGCCTGCGCGCGCGCGAGCAGCGCATCCATCGTCATGGCCGGCGCTTCAACGATTTCGGCAAAGATACGCACATCATGACGAGATAAGTCCGGCGGCCGCCCGCCATGTCCCAGATAGCGGGGCAGATCGACCACCTCGTCGGGACCGCGCTCAAACGGCACGCCATAATGCTGCGTCAAGGCTGCGAGATCCATCCGGCACCGCCCCGGAAGGATCACGCGATCCGCGGCCAGCGGACCCTTGAGACGATTCTTCACGATGGCTTCCGTCATCAAGGCTGCGACCTTAATGCCGATGTTGGTCACCGTCCACGAACCCGCGGCCGGACCAAGCCCGGCCAGCGTTGCCCGCACCCGCGCTTCGGCAAGATGGCCTGTCAGGAAGAGGAGCCTTTCAGCCATTGCAGTCGCTCCTCGACGGCCGCTTCGAGTTCCGCCACGGTCTCAACAACCGTGGTCGCCTCGAACGATTTGAGCTTTTGCGTATTTTCCAGGTCAATGCGGCGCGGATAGACCTTGACCATGCCCTTAGGGGCTTCCGTGTCCATTTCGGGAGCCGTATCGCACGCAAAGACGATTGCGGGCACGCGACACTTGCCCGCTTGCGCAAACACGTTGGTCGGCAGGTTGTCGGAAATCCCGGCGACGCACTTTGCAACGGTATTGGAGGTTGCGGGACCCAAGATCAGCGTGTGGTAAACGCCGTAGTAGAAATTGCCAACCGGTGCGGAACTGGCGGTGCGATCCCTATAAATGCGCGTGCCAGGCGGCAGATCGAGATCCTGCTTGTACATGTTGAGGACCTCCTCCGCCGCGCGCGACAAGAAGAGATCGAGGTCTGGCAAGCGGCGGATGATGGCGAGACTCTCCTTGAAGAAGTGGCCCGAACCCGTCAATGCCCAGCCAAAACGTGGTGTCTTGATTTTCTCTCGCGCCATAGTGAGGCCCCTAGCACGCACCAGACTGGCCGTCGATGCCGCAGCTTTACGGCGGTAAAACCCGGTCATACCGGAACATCGGCGAAGCGTGCGTCGAACTTCGCCTCGTCTGTGGCCCCGACGACATGCCAGATCAAGTCATACGCGGTAACGATGCGCGCGAACTCGGCATCGACGATCCCCGCCTGAGCCAGCGCCGCGACCGTTAGTGACCGCGGCACCGGGCAGGACTTCACGAGACAGACCTCGAGCCTACCGAGCTTGACGGCGAGCCAGGCTGCGAGACCATCGGACGTCATGGACCATGAACGCGGGATGTCGCCCGCCCGCCGCGTCATCGCATCAGGAGCCCACACTGGGATCTGCAGACCGCTTTGAGCGAGGCGCATGAGATCGTCCGGTGTATCGGCGGTGACGCACTCAGGTTGCATATCGGCGATCACGCAGGCCATCTGCTGCATGGCGAGAATTGCGAGCCGATGGGCGAGCGCATCCGAGAACCCGTAGCGCTGCTGCGCGGCGCGAACGGCGTCTGCGAATGGTCCGCCGCCAGGAACCAAAATGATGGCCCTGTTGGAAGCCGCGATGCGCTGCAAAGCCGCCGCCAAGAGACCACTCTCGTAGAGGCTGCCGCCCAGTTTGATGATCAGAGGGGAACTCACCCCATGCCCCGCGTGCGGTGGATCTCAACGCCGCGTACCGGCCCGCGCTCCAGTTTCTCGATCAGCACGCGCACACCCGCGATGCGCTGGTCCATGAGTAACCGCGCGGCGATCTCCTCCGCGAGCGTCTCAACGAGATTGATGTGGCCGTGCGAGGTGGCGGCCGCAATGGCGTCGATGATATCGGTGTAGGAGGGCACCTCGACCATCTCATCCACCGTGCTGCGCACGCCGTCGGCGAGATAGGCATCAACCGACAGCCGCACTTTTTGCGTCACGCCCTTTTCCTCGGCATAGACGCCGATATTGCAGTCGATCACGTGATCAGAAATGAAAATGCGATCGCGCGCGGTGCGCGACGGCTGGAGCGCGGTGACAATCGCGCCGGAACTGAGGCGGCGGTCGGTCATGAGGCGACCCCGTACCGGGGCGGCACATGCGGCAGTGCTGCGCAAGCTTCGGCAATCGTTCGGGCGATGTTGCGAATAGCGCCAAGGTCCATGGCTGCTGCGCGTCTGAGACCTGCGCACAGGGCCCCGCGAAATCCGAGAATATCAGCGCCAAGCGGCACGAGATGACGGACATGCACCGACCTCAGCGAACCGGCAAGACCAACGAGCAGCCCGCGCTCCTTAGAGCGCTGAATAAACCGGCCGAGTGCGACCAGGTCCATGGTGTCGCACAACGACGATCCATCCTTAGCGGCGGTATCCAGCATGACACCGGCAAATTCAGCACGCCGCATGTCGTCGATGAGACTATAATCTGGTTCCTGATCAGCAAGCAGGAGCCCAATCAGTCGGGCACGGCCTGCCCCTTTTGAATTGCCCAATCGCGCACCCAGTTCAGAAATGACAGCGCGTGGCTCTCCGCCTGAAAAAAGGCCAACCTTGACATAATCGACGCCGGTGTTGCTCACGGCTACCGCGAGCGGGACAACGCAATCCGTCGTGCAGGGCACATCCCCGATCGTCGCGCTCACCGGACACACCCCGGCGACGCCGCGCACAATCTCGGCAATCGTCTCGAGCGGCAACGCGCCCAAAGCACCACAAGCAGGTTCCTTGCAATCAATGATGTCGGCGCCACCTGCGATAGCAAGACTGGCCTCGTCCGCATTGCGCACGCTGGCAAGAAACCGCGGCACAGCGCAATTGAGCGTCGTCATGTCTGTCATTGTTCGGCGGCTTCGCTCGACTGGAAGATGCGCCGCTGCTCCGCCAGGACACTGGCGCGGTCGGAGCGTGCGGCCGCATCGAGGCGGACGGACTCGTCGGCGACGATACTTGCAGAGCCAGGCGCCATACGCAAGATTCGTGTTCCTAACATCACCGCCTCGTGGCGATCGTGCGTGACGAACAACACCGTCGTCGGACGCCGGGTCCACAGCGCGACCAGCAGTTCCCGCAACGATTGGGCAGTCGGGTCGTCGAGGGACACGAACGGCTCGTCCATCAATAGGATGTCAGGTTCCTGGATGAACCCGCGGGCGAGTGCGGCGCGGCGCTGCATACCGAGGGAGGTGCGCTCAGGATAGGCATGCTGCGCCTCCAGCAATCCGACACGACTTAGCATGTCGTCCACATTGGCCAACCGCGGATCACGATCCGGCAGCGACAGCTCAATGTTCTCGCGGATGGTGCGCCAGGGCAGCAAGCGCGGCGTCTGGAAGATGAACGTCATGCGGGGTTCACCGGGCCCCATCTCGATGTGCCCCTCATAATCGCGATCGAGACCGGCGATGATGTTGAGCAGCGTCGATTTTCCGCAGCCCGACGGCCCTGTCAGCACAACGAATGACCGCGGCGCGACGTCGAAGGCGACATTCCGCAAGACAACAAGTTCATCGCGCCCGCCCTGGGCGGGGAACACCTTTCGGTCGACCCGGACATGTACGGGCCGCCCGAGCGTCGCTATCTCCGCCATCGGTTAACCCGTGCTTGGAGGGGCTGCAAAAACCCGAATTCGACGATTTGGATGACAACGATGAAGGCGAGCGCGTATGCCAAAATGGTCGGCACGTCGTAATTACCGAACGCAGAGTGGATCTGGTGGCCCACACCCGTTGCATGGCCGCCGAGCGCCTCGACGACGAGGACGATCTTCCACACGAGCGCCAGACCCGAGCGCGCCGCCGCCGCCCAGAACGGAGCCAATTGCGGAATGGTGACGTGCCGCAGGGTCTTCCAACGACCGAATTTGTAGATGCTGGCCATCTCCGAGAGATCGCGCGAGAGCGAGCGGGCGCCTTCACGCATCTGGACGGCGACATTGGGAATCTTGTTGATCGCGACGGCGAGGATCGCAGTGAGTTCGGTCGTGCCGAGCCACACATACGACAGCGCGATGATGACGAGCGCGGGAAGATTCAAGAACAAGACGATCCAACTGTCGAAAAAACGGTCGGCGAGGCGGTAGGAACCCACCGCGATGCCGATGGCCGCACCCACGAACATGGCAACCGTGAAGGCCGCCGCCACCCGCAAAAGCGTGATGGACAAGTGCGTCCACATGGCACCGCTGGCGATTTCGCGCACGATCACGTCGAGCACCGTGCCAGGTCCAG
>JAKALI010000009.1 GCA_021813195.1 Pseudomonadota bacterium | reverse complement strand
CTGGTAGGGCATACGTCTGGGTAGCGGTTGCTCCGTCAAAAAAGACGCCCACATCAAATGGATATCCACTAGAGGTTCCGTCTGATCCAGTTAGACCGAGATAATCTGCAGTAATGGGCAGCAAAAGATATCGACTGACGCCAAGAATAGATCCCCAAAAATCCAGCCCGAATCCTATAGCTGTGTCGATGTTCCAAACGTACTGGTAGAAATTGTTCCAGTTCGCGCTTTGGTCGAACCACTGCGAGAAGTCGGAAATAAGCTGCATCAGCACGGGACTTTGTGCAAACTGGCTGATGACGGTCAGGTTAATATTCGGCGTCACCGCAATCGCGGAAATTCCGACATCAACAACTGTTGCGCTCGATGTTTCAATATAGACTGGATCGCCATAGCTGTCGAAGACCGGATTGCCGTAACTATCGTATACCTGCGTCTGAACGATCGTTACTGGATTGACTACGGCGTAGGCTGCAGGCGATTGATACGCAACGTCTCCCACTGCGACATTAGGATTTAGCGCTTGAGTCTCGACGCCGAGTGTAAGACCGACTGCCGCGAGCGCGGTCTGCGCATCGGTTGGCGAGAGACCTACAATGTTCGGAACCATGACGGTGCTCATTGCAGCGTCACCGTCACATTATTCACCGCAGTGGTGGGCGCCTGGTCAATGCCGAATGTCGCCGTTTGGCCAGTAGTGCCCGTGATCGCAATCGGAGTCGCTTCTGTTGCGGTTGCAGCGGAACTCAGTTGATACGTGCCAGTGCCGCCCGTTGAGCCAGACGTATTGGTTGCCGGCACTGCAGTGCCCGCAATCAATCCGCTTGTCGGCTCTACCCACGGCGTTCCGATGGCAATCGGAGAGGCGTTCTGCTTGGTCTCCGTACCCGTCGAAGTCGAGACATATACGTTCCATCCGGTAGCGCCAGTAGGGGGGCTGCCGGGTGCCGCGACATTCAATACATTATTCGCCGCAACCGCCAAGCTCGTTTCCGTAGATGGCAACGTTTCTCCGGCCGCCGTCACCCAAGTGCTCTGCACGTAATAAGTTGTGGCGGAAAGCGTGCCGCCAGCAGTTTCAGTCAACGCCCCATTGGTAGGAGGAGACAACGCGCCCGATAGCTGCTGAACGATGTGCGCGCCAGCAGGGATTGACGTCCCTGAAACCTGAGTGCCGAACGTCAGCATACCACTGGTTGCTGTCGTAACAGAAAGCGTCGTTGAGCCGTTGACAAGCGTCCCATCGCCTGAAAACGCCGTCCCGATGGCAATCGACAGCACCTGTACGAACGTCTGAGAGCCTGCGCACTGCTGCACGGACGCCGTATAATCCGACGCCGCAATCGTGCTTGCGATGCGCGCCCGAGGCGATCCCTGCGAACCGGTGAACTGGTTCACGATGGCATTCTGCACCAGCGTCGTGATGTTCGACGGCAGCGTCGAGAGATTTGGCAGCACGACTGAAAAATACACATTCGCCGGATTCTGGCTATTGTTATTGAACGTCACGGAATACGTCGGAGGCGTCTGATAATTTCCAGACGTATCCGTCACGGTCTCGGTAGTATTGCCGTTGTAATTGCAGCCGGGGCTTTTCTTCGTCCAGATCGCCTGAGCGATGGCAGTCGGATCTCCCCCAATTACGCCGACGTAGATCGAGTTTGCCGCTAAAGAGTAATTCGTAGACCCATAGGTCACTACCGATCCGGTATCATTCTCGTAGCAGAATACGTCGATGACATTCGGGACACTGAAAACAGCGCCATACACGGCCGCGAGAAAGCCTTGCGCATTTCCCGCGACGGAATTTCGGCGCCTGAACTCGAATGCGGTCGGCGTCTCGATGGCTGCTCCCACGACGCCCGGAGCGGGATTCGTAATCGACTCCCAGCCCGGAACAGCCTGATAAATCGCAGTCAGCGTATTGTCCGGGCATGCGATAGCGCCGATCACGACATTGGCGAACGTGAGACTGATATTTCCCGATGAGCCGATTGTGCCGCCCTGCGTGCACTGGTACAGATTGCCGGAGGTATCCTGCGCCTGCGCGCCGGTCGGAATCACGGTCCCGACGGCGCCGACGCAGGTGCATTGCACCGCGGTAGAGACGCCCGGCTTGCGATTCAGGAAATAAATTCGACCTACGCCGTCCTGCATGAATCCCGTGGCGAGATCAGGATTTTCGCCATTGACGATTTGCGCAAACGTCGCGTATGCCGCCGAGATCGCCGCCGCCATCGACGTGGCGAGCTGCCCCTGCGGGGTGTTGTCGGCGAAGTTCAACGTCACGCCGTAGGCCGCATTGATATCGGCCTGCACGCCGGCAAGCACGGCGGCTTCCGTCGGTACAGACAGACCGGTCGGCAGGAACTGGATTTGCGGTACGTTGGTGCTCATCAGCCTATCGCAATGGCTTGAGTCGTGCCGTCAACGGTCGTGAATTGAACTTGCCCCGTGACTGATCGGGCGCTCACGGTCTGAATGGTGCACAGTGCAGCCGTCACGCCTGGAACGGATAGCGCGGCGTCTTCCATCTGTGAGCGCAAAAACGACAGCGGCGGATTCTTGCCGAGGATGTTCTGGTACTGCACGCCTAGACTTGAGTTGTACCAGCACTCACCGAGAAACGTTCGAATCGCGCTCGAAACATCCTGCGCGGTCGCATAAGGCGGCTTGGCGACAGCGAAATTTCCGGCCGCATCCAGGCACAAGTCCCAGCTGCCCTGGTCGAGCAAAAGTGTCGCTAAAGTGGGTCCGGCGCTCATGGTATAAGTATAGGTACCGCTTAGGAAATATTCGTGATGATACCGTTCGTGACCGTGACGGTTATTGCGCCGCTCTCTGCCGTAAATGTGCCAGTGGCGCCGTTTGCCGGCTTTACTGTGGGCGCGGCCAGATTCCCCGAAGTATCGACGGTTGCACCGTTGGCGTTCCACGCGCCCGTGATATTCACCTGATTGGCCCGCTCGGTAACAGTCCCTTGCGTGACGATATCGATGCCGGCTCGATTGGGCTTGATCCACACGTAATCGGTCGGAGTGGTCTCCGATGCGCAGGCCGATACGTACACGCCGTCCGCGAAATTAAACCGCCTGAGCGAGCCTGGAAGCGCCTGAGCGAGCGTCTTGATGACCGCCGAGATATCTCGATCGCAGCAGACGAGGAGCCCGATATCGTTCGGCACGGGGTCAAGGATGAATGCCGACGTACCGCCCTGCCACCGCAGGTACGGCCGCCCATAGACCGTCCCATGCGCCGTCCCTTGGCCGATCCCGTTGACCTGGTTCACCAGCGGCTGCACGTCTACAGTGCCAATCGGTCCGACGCCGCCGCCGTGAACAGCCTTGACCACGACGGGATGCGCCGTGCGCACCCGCGACATCATGGCGTTCCAGAAGAACGTCAGTGTCCGGTAATCAGTGGTTCCATCGGACGGCTGCTGCAGCGGATAGGCCAGATCGCCGCTCATGGCGGACTCGTCACTGCGCTAGGCAGCGTGCAGTCCAGGCTGCTGAACCACTCGCCGCCCGGCTGCAGGCTCTCAAGCCGATGCGTGGCGCGATACGGAAGCCACGTCCCGTTCGCGCTTGGGACTTGACTGCCCTGAACCTGGAGTTCTCCGCCCAGCGTCAATGCGGGCGTGAACAGCACGTCCACATGGATACCGTAGCGCTGAATCGTCGGGAAACCGATGAGCCCGGTATCGGGCGAAAAAACCGGCTTCGGCTTGTTCAGCCGCGGCTGATTTTTCGGACAGATTGCAAGCGTCGCGTTTCCGTCGAAGTAGAAATCTATGCCCGCATGCGTGCAGAGCTGGCGGAACTGATCCATATACGTGCCGGGGAAATACGGATTCGCCAGATTTCCCGTCACGCCATTGTTCTCAAGCGCGAAGCCCATCTGGCCGGCCAAGTACGTTGCGATCTGCACAATCGAAGTCGCGCCCGTATATGACGTCGGCGCAACGGACTGAATCTGCGAGCCGAATCCTGTATATGCCTGAACCCGCAGGCCAACGTCCGGTATGTTCTGATAATCAGGTTGCGCTTCGATGAACGTGCCGTCAAACACTTGCGTCCATGTCTTAGCGTCCGGGCTCGCCTCGAGCTGCACGAAGGCGCGCGCATTCATGGCTGTCGGCGTCGCTGAACTCCACAGCACCGTGAGCGCGTTCATGTCCTGTTGTCGCATGCCGTAAATGATGAGATCGAGATTATTTGGCCACGTCGCAGCTCCCGTGATAGTTGCCGATGCGCGGTAGCCAACAAGAGTCAACGTATTGCTGGACGTGCCCGGAAAATTGGAAGTCGGCAGGATCAACGTCGTGCGCAGATATTTCACGCCGTAGCTGTTCGCGGTCATGATATCGCCGCCACGTCCGCCGCAGTGTAATAAACAAGCTGCCATCGTGTTCCGAGGCCAACATACTGCGGATCTTCGTCTCCTTCGGTGTCGATGAACAGGAAATCGCCCTGGAATCCCCAATACTGCCCACTGAGTAGCAAGAACGGCGCTGCTTCCGTCGCAGAGCCGCCATAGGACCGGCACTTGCGCGTGTTTACGATGGCCGTCCCGTTGCTCACCAAGTCCATGTAGAGATCCGCGTTCGGCGGAAAGCCGAGCTGATAAATGGAAATGCTCGCGGACTGCCCCGAGAGCACCACCGATATGAGCTGCGACGGATCAGGGCTGAGCGGAACGATCTGCATCAGAATGCCCCGAACGCATTGGATAGCGTCGCGTTCGTAACGAGATTGGCCGATGGTCCCGAAATCGGCTGAAGCTGAACGGTACCTAGCGCGTTTTGAGGCTGCGCTGAAGGATTTTGCGCATTCTGTAATGCGGTGTTGGAATACTGCGCCTGTACGCTGATGACCTCGATAAAATTGATGTCCACTTGCGTCAGAAAGTACGCATCCGGCGCGCGGTCCCCATCCGTCGAGCGAACCAAGTCGTAGGACTGGATATCGGCGTTCTTGTATGTGCGTTCCGGCGTCACAATGCTGTACAGCGCGGTATTGTTCGCAGCATTGTCGAGTGCGCTGAGAAGCAATTGCCGATCAGCGAGCGTTCCGGCTTTGCACAAACGAACGCGCGCCTCGTACGGAAGTTTGACTTTGTTGTAGCTCGCAAACGAAGTCGGAACGCTTCCGCTTCCCTGCACCGGGAAATCAGAGATTCGCCAGTGCGGATGGTGTTCAAATTCAAGGATAGAGTCTGCCACGACGACTAGATTGTTATTGCTGTCGTAGATTCCCCATCCGCTCTGCGCTGACGTGAGCGTATTTCCGAATAGGGAGCCGAGTACCGCTCCGCCAATGGAAATAACAGCCGCCGGACTGACGCCGGCTAGCCGCGCGAGCTGCGGGACACCAGGAAGCTGCGGAACGTCTGGAAACAGGACGCTCATTGCATCCCCGGATCAGCCTGCGCGGCGAGCAATTTGCGCTCCATCGCGCGATGCATGGCTGCGGCGATACCGTTTGCATCCTTGGCCTGCGGCGCGTTGACGTTCAGCGTGTGAATTGTGACGTGTGAGCCGGAAGATGCGCCAGATGCGCGAGATGCTGAAGAAATTGGGCGGCCAGCGTGCGGAGTCGGAATCGCGCGTCCGGTGACAATGTATGCGCTTCTCTGAGCTTGAGGAAGATTGCCAGTCGAAAGCGCCGCGCCGACAAAGTAGGCGGCTTCCTGCGCAGTCATGCCGTTGTAAATCGTGGCTGCCTTAGACCAATTTGGATCGCCGGCGTCTCCGCCAGCTTCCAGATGAAGCAACTTTAATGCCTGCGTCTCCACCGATGTCATTTTCGGGAGACGCGCGGCCACCTGTCCGGGAATAGTGATTGACGACAAAATAGATTCGCGGCCGCTTTTCATGTCACTGGCCCATGCCTCATGAACATCTGCGCCCATGCGGCCAAGCCATGAGCCAAAATGCTCATAGACAGACATGGGAGAAAACCAATCAATCGGACCTTGCGATTTGCTGGTGAATAGATTCGTTATCGCTTTCCCTGGATGCAAAAAATCAAGAAGATCTGTAATGACCTCATCAATTACCGGGACTAGATCGGTACGTATGGCCTTAATCAACTTAATTATTTCCGGAGTGAGACTGTCCAGGGCCTTCGTCGCATCGCTCTTGATAGTGTATGAAAGTCCGATCAATGCCTCTTGGGTTTTAATCTGAGAATCAATTACCTTATCAGTGATTCCTTTCTGATCCCTGTTCGCTTTGTCGAGATACTTGCGCACCTGTTCAGGGCCAGCGCCAATAGCTTCGGCGAGGCCACCATGGAAAATCCGAAGGGCCGCTTGTACTCGCGCAGGTTCAGCACCCTTACCAGCACCAAACTGCTCTTGGAGTGCCTTCGCAGCATTTTCGGCAATCTGTCCTAGTGGCAGCATGTGTCCATGTTCGTCAAGATACGCGACACGCAGACGGTTGAGCCACAGCAAATTCTGCGACATCTGGCCTTCATATTCGAGGCCAAAAATGGAGGATTGCAGGGACTGCACAGAGGTGATTGCATCCTCTGCGCTGCCTCCGGCTCGTTTTGCTACTTCTCCCCATCGCGACATTTGCGCCGCCGATTGCCCGAGGTACTGAGAATTCAGGCCAAGATGGAATAACTCAGACGACAGATCCTTGAAATACCCAACCACATCCGAAATCCCGCGGATCGCTAGGAACAGTCCGCCAAACTTCAATGCAAGACCGGCGACGCTTTCGCCCATCGTGGCAAAACTCGCGCCCATGCCCTCGGCGGCTTCGGTAGTCTCCGTGCGTAGACCCTCGATGCCCTGCATGATGCGATCAATGCCGGCCTGAAACTCCTCGGAGTTCAGTCCGACACCGACTGTCAGGCGATCAATGTCAGCCACCGCGCGCCTCGTTCTTGTGCTTTTCGATCTGAGCTTTGTTGTAGAAGTCTACCAGCACAATCTCAAGTAGATTGTATAGATCGCGCGTGCTGTAGACGGTCTGAAGCTCGTGCAAGGTCGCTCGGCCAGCCGAAATAACGGTTCCGATTGCGCGCGGTACGTTGAGGTACGACGCGAGTCGAAGCCCTGGCGTATCGGCTATTTCGCCGAGGTCGGGGCTTTTGCGCGAGAAAAAAAACCGAGGTGCATCCTCATGAATGCCATGCGGATCTGCAGCCGAGTCGAAATTTCCTCGATCTGGCACGCGTCGCCCTTGATGAGCGGCTGCGGCGGCAGGCTCGGCGCCGGCTCGTACTGCACATATTGCCACATCGCCTCGAGCGACGGGTCTTGAATGGCGCGCAGGAATCCGATGGAGTGACCGTGACGGCGCTCCAAAGAGGCCAGCCCAGCCATTCCCTCGCGTTCCTCTGGCTTCACATCCATGCCGGCCTGTTCGATCAGATACGCGGCTTGGATGGCCCATAGCTCCCCCTGTTCACCGGGCATTTCGGTGAGGATGAACGTTTTCCCCTTGTCGCGATTGTCATCCGTAACGACGAAGTTTTCTTTCAGCCGCGCCATTACGGAATCACCGAGCTGATACATTTCTGGAACGTAATCTCGTACTTCTGGGGCTGCAGTAACTTCTTGCCGCCCGGCGTTTTCTTGCCGGACGTCATGAACCCCTTGATGAACGTGTGCAGCTTATTGATGCCCGGCACTGCGATGGACGCGCCAAAAATGATCGTCTCAAACACTCCGTCCATTGCCTCGATGGCAGTATCCATGACGAGAATCGACGGCGAGTCCGCTTGCAGCGTGAACATCAGGGGTGTCGGGTACGCCACATAGCCACCGGAGAGTACGCCGTCAATGCCCATCAGGATCTCGTTGGGCTTGACTTCAGTCGTATCGAATGCATCGTCCGCAGAATAGCCTTCGATCGGCACCGGAACCGGGAAAATGGGCACTCCACCGACGGACGTTGCGGTCAGCGTGAATGCACTATTGGCGACTGTCAGACTCATTTGTTCGTTACTCCGAAAATTCGCCGGTTATGCCAGATCGACCGAATTGACGACGATGGTATTCACGTTCCCGCCGTCTGTGTAGTAGAACGAGATATTCGGCGACAGTCGGGACGCTCGAGCCGTCGCGCCAGGATCGCTGATAAGCAGGTACCATCCCTGATTCTGCAGCGTCGTTGAAATATTGATGCCTGCCTGCGCGTTCACGGCAGCAATCTGGCTGCCCGACAATGTGACGCCGGAAACCCATGCGCCGAAATTACCCATATCCGTGATCGTCTGGCCCATCGCCTGGCGAATCAAGTTGTATCCGTACGGCGTATACGGGATGAACTTGATCGTCGTGCGCAACGTCAGCAGATCGAGCTGGAATTCCGAGTTGAAGTAGATTTGATCGACATAGGGGTCGATCCACTTCCACGCGCCGATCATTGAGCCCGGCTGCAGGAACTGGAAGTATTCCGTTCGCGTCGCCACCGCGCAGTAACAGTTGTAGTTGTTCGCAACGAGATTGTCGTACGTCGTGAGATCCGTGACATCTGGAGTAAGGCCGCTCTGACCGAGATATGCGAAGTCGACACGCCCGTTCGTCGCCGTGAAGTTGATCGACGCGATCGCGCCCGTAATGAACGCCGCCTTCGTCGCATCGACGCCCCAGATAGGGATCACGCCGATATAGTCGGCCGTCTGGGCAAGCACACCAAAGCAATTCGGATCGGCGGCTGCGGCCGGCCCCGGATCAGTGTCCCACGCGACGTACGCATACGCGCCATTCTCTCCGTTGACCCATTCCGAGAACAGAATCTTCTGAGGACCGCCGGCCGCGCCATTGTCGGGATCCTGCACGGTCATGAAGCTGCCCCAGTTCTGGCTGAGGCCGACCACTTCATTCATCGCGCCGCTCGGCGTGTTCGCCGCCGCTCCCGGAGAGAGTACGGCGCCCGTGGCGCTCGTGAACTTCAGGCTGGGCGAAAGCGACGTATCGGTACCGTAGCCGACCGAACTCGTTGCGCCCGTGGTCGAGCTGGTAATGACGAACTCCGAGAGCTGCGCGTCCCACGTCACGGTCGCCGTAGTTGACGGCGTTCCCGTCTGAAGCCCCGTCTGAATCAACGATGCCGCATTCGTGAATGAGGTCGCCGCCGACAAGTTGATGCTCGCCGACGTATGCGATACGCCGTCAATGTCGATTGTGATCGTGCCGGAAAGCGCCTGCAACTGCGTCAACGTCATCGCAGCCAATGAGCCGCTTCGCATGTAACCGGATACGGCGGTCGTGTTGTACTGGTAGAAGTACAGCGCCGACGGTACCTGAGTCGCCCCAGTGAAGCCGTTGAAATAGATCGTCGCCAAGGACGCCTCAGTGCTGCTCGCACCGAAATACGCGGCCACAGCGGCCTGATTGCCGAACGCGACCAGCGAGCCGATCGGGATGGAGGTATTCGTGTCGAGCCACACAGAGTTCAGCGATGCCGGAGAGCCGGCCGCAGTGAGCACCGATGGCAGCGAGCTGACGAACTTGGAGGCCGGGATTGCGGGAATGACTGCGCTCACGCTGTGCTCCTACGTAGGATATTTCTCGGTCACGTTGATGACGCCCAAATCAAGCTGATCTGCGAACTGCTGGGTTATTGTAACGACCGGATTGATCTGCAAGTGAACATCGAGGCACCACCGCTCCTCGTATTCAAGTTCTTCGTCCGTGAGCGGCATCATGCGCGCCTGATTGCAGTAGAGCGGCTTGACGCTAGCGCCCAATCCATCGAACCCGAACTGGTCCTCAATGGCCGTCGAGATCGTTGCCGCCCAATCGCCCGATGTCGATCCGTAGCAGTCGATCTGCATCGGCAGTTCGATGCCCTGCTCGATATCAAGCGTTGACGGTGGCGTGATCGCGCCATAATCCCAAGAATGCACTGGCATATTGAACCGATTCTGCATCAGCGCCTGCATGACGATGAATCCCGGCGTCGGCTGCGGCATCGCAGCGCGATTCGGCAGCCCGCGGATGATCGGGATTCCCGCCGGAAAAACGCCGGTCAAAAACGTCTCCATCGCCGTATACACATCATCCTGGGTGACTGAAATTGCCAGACTCATGATTGCGTCACGATCACGCCGTTACTGTCGAGGACTAAGAGTCCATCACTGTCCACGATGGAGGTCGCTCGGTCAGTCTGCAAAACCGCGTACACTTTGCTCCATCCGTCATTGACGACAGCCCACGACTCATCCATCGTCGATATTTTCCAGACGTCCAGCGGCGCCCCGGTCCACTGCGGGAACATCAGCAAATCGTTGCCCGTCTGATTTACGCGCACGATCGTCTGCGGGTCTGAGAACATCCACACGCTACGGATGACGCCCTGAAGCTGCAGGAAATCGATGAACCGCAGGTCTCGGCCCGACGGCGGCTGTACTTGACACTGAACCGTCAGCGGCAGGTTATACGCGGGCTGCTGACGCCCTCCCGCGCTCGGTACCCATCCCTTGGACCGATACCAGTACCCAGTGATATCCGAATTGATGGCCGGAATCACTTGGCGAACGGCACCGTGGAGATTGAGACTCATATTGCCTCAATCTCTACTGACGGGTGCGCAGCAAGCCAGTCTGCCCATTCCCACATTTCGCAGGCAATGGCCGACTGATAACACGCGAGCCACCAAGTTGCGAATCGTACTGTCACCGTGCCAAAGCCTTACCGACGCTTGCCCATGCTGTCGCGCATCGCGCCGAGCTCGCGGCCGGACACGTACTCGCCGCGAGCCTGCCGATCCGCCACGCGACGGCCGTCAAGCGACGGGCCGAAGCGCGTGTAATTCGTCGGCTCAGGACGCGCGACTGCTTCCTGAACCGGGATTGCGTCTTTACCGCGTGACGCCGCCACTTTTTCGGCCATGCCTTTTGCGCCATACTTTTCACGACCGATTTTCGCCGCAGTCTTGGTGGCGACTTCCTTGGAATAGCCTTCGCGCTCCTGAAGATTTTTCACCATTTCGCTGAATTTAGACATTACGCCACCTCAGTCCAAAACCTGAAAATCGACATGCCGGAGCATGGTCCCGAAGTTCACCAGAGCCTTCGACGCACGCTTGATGAATACCGTCAGCGGCTTGTTGTCTGCCGGCCATGCGAGAATCGACGCCTGCAACTGTTCCTTGATGAGCACACCGAGTTTTGATAGCGCCGTCTGCGCGTCGTAGTCGGATTCCTTCAGATACTTGCCGAGCCAGAATCCCCAACGCGGAGACTTGCTACGGATCATGTTGCGGAAGAACGGCCGAGCCTTCATCCGCGACGTACCGAATTCCAGCCAGAATGCGACCTGCGCGATGTGCAGATTCGGGTGATGCGTCTCGCCCCATTTCGCCCACGACTCGAGCAGCGACGTCCAAATGCGGCCTTCCTTGCGCGAACGCTTGGCCGCATTGGCAATCTGCGCTGTGTACGGCGCGCTCGCATACGTCGCGGATTCCAGAAATCCGACATGCACCGTTTTGGCTTTCTCAAGGCCATGAGCCATCTTCGTCAGCTTTGACTTGATGGCCTCACCACCTGAGAATGTCATGTTTACCGCAGCCACGTCGCTATACCGTTGCAGCTATCCCATTGGACGATGAACCGGAGAATGTGCCTACCAGCATCCACGTTGCTACATTGTTGTAAATGTACACTTTGTCGGTATCAGTCTCGATGAACTTCGAGCCGATGGGCGCAATGGGTTTCGTGTCCGTCGAGAGCCAGAAGTAAACCAGAGAGTTCCCAGGATGATATGCATTGATCGCCATGCTTTACTCCGGCCATGCGCCCCAAGACGGTCCCCATGCGCCACCCGATCCGTAGCAAGACGGCACGACATAGCGCGCAGTACGATAAATCGCCGTGGACTGCCAGTAAATCGCGCCGAACTGTGTCTGGACATAAAACGCAGCCGCTTCGCTCTGCGTCTGGAATTCCGTCTGCACGCTGACTGAGCCCTGATTCGCGCTCGAAATGCGCCCCACGACACCGGTCGGCGCTTGCCCGTCAATGCCGTAGATCAGTTGCGTGAGATGCGCGACCAGCAAATTCAGCAGATACGCTCGCGTCGGCGCATCCTGAACGATCGAGCCGTACGAATTGTTCAGCTGCAGCGTCGCTAGCTGGAAATTCTGCGCCAGAATACCGGCCGTCGTATTGATATCCGGTGGCACGCCAGCGGTCCCCGCGGCGCCCGTGTCCGTGAACGATGTCGCATTCGCCGCGACAGCGAAATACGTGCCCTCGGTGCCGGAGCCGCTGCCGCGATACACGTTGCCGCCAGTATTACCGACGGGAAGCGTGAAGTTTACGGTGATTTCACCCGTTGCCGTAAGCGTCGCGGACTGCTCATTGCTCGGCGTCGTCTCTCCGAGTCCGCCCGTTGCAGTCACGACGTAATAGTACGTCCCTGCCGGCAACGCTCCCGTCCCTGGGGTCGCAACCGGCGCAGACTGCACGGGAGGCGACAGGAGCGGCGAAATCCAGGCGGACGAGGTAAAGCCCGGCGGCGGCGTAGCGAAGCGCGGGAACGCCGCTACGAACGCCGTCGGACTGAACTGAACGATGCCTGGAGTTATCGACACGCTGCGTTCCGGTTATGCGCCGACGCGATCCATGGACTGCTGCAGCTTGCGCAGATGCTGCTCGTCCGTCTCGATGACCGTTTCACGGCCACCGCCTTTCGACAGTTTGCGCAGGCGCGGATCGTCCTTCGAGTTCGGATTCAGGCCCTCGAGGCCAGTCTGCTCTGAAAGGCCATCGCGTGCATGCGCGCGGAAATCGGGCTCCTTCGCTTCGGCGAAGATGAACCCCTTGGCCACCACTTCGCGATCCTTGTTCTGAGCAAACCACCGATCCCAGAATTCACGGGGAATGACCGTGCGGCCGTACCCGAAAATGCGAGGGTTCACGTACACGGGGCTATCGCTCGCAACGGTATTCGCGCCGTTGAGGTTCATGCGCGGGCCAGCCGGCGGCGGCTGCCAGCTCTCGTTCGGCTTCGGGATGATCTCCATGATGTAACCGTGAGGAAGCTTGCACCCCACGATCACCGTATCGTTCTTGTTCGACATGTTTGAATCGTTGGCCATATCGATCTCGTGTTAGTTGAGCGGTTTCACGAATGCGGTCATTCGTAGCCTGCGCCCAGGACCGCCGCTTTGCATCAGAGTGTATGGCGTCGGAACGAGCGACCCGGTTATATTACCAGAGTAGGGAAGCCCCGTTGAAGGATCGGCAAAAACTTGTGTGCCGACCAATCCGCCATTCGGAAACTTAGGCGAGAACGTCCCGCGAATCGCCGTGTCGATGCGCACGCCGGGACGTACGATCTCCTGCGCAAACATCGGCGCGGGCGGAGAGTTTGGCGGAGGCGGCTGCAGCGGAGGCTGATATCCTGGCGGCAGCATTTCCTGCGGGAGCTGAAAATACACGCGCTCCCAGAGATTGTACGGATTCGCGTGCGGCAGCGTGAAAACGAGAAATGCGCCTTCGGATTGTACGTTCGACACCTGACCGATGTCGGGATTCACCCAGCCGAAGCAGCCGACGGCGCAACCCGCCGGACCCGCGACGCATGACCACGGGCCGGCGGTAAACGACATGAACGGCTGGCGCGAGAATCCGATGCATTCCGGATAATCAAACCATGTTCCAGCGCCTGTGGCGATATTGAGGTCGCGGTAAAAACTCATGATCGTTTTGTTACGCCACCGCGCCTATTCTATGCTCCCGCAGAGGCGATTATTTCTCCTGTTGTGCGCCCATATTCTCAGTAATTATCCGAGCATCTGCGCGACCATGAGCGGCCGGTAGTAGATCGCACCGAAGCCGCCCGACGTGCGTTTCTGAAGGATGCTGCTCACATCCTGAATCACGCGATGCGCCATCAGCTTCACGCTGAAGGCCGCCTCTACGGTCTGCTGCCCGTCCACTTCGTCGGCAAAGAGCTGCACGAGCTGGCCAGCCGCGGTGCGATACTCTGGCGCCGTCTCAAGCCGCAGATTCGGGTAGTTCTGCTGCAGCAGCGCAAGCACCGAATTGGTGTTGTACTGCGTGACCGTGGTCAGTGCGACGCCATTTTCCGGCGACATCGCCAGCGTCATCGGCGTGCGCGTGGTCACGGCACCGTCGGTCTGTGCGACCAGCAAGGTGATGAGGCGCACGATGTCCTGGTAAATCGTCAGCGCGGTTGCACTCGCATTCGTCAGCCACGAGTAGGCTGGCGCGATCGGGGGAGACAGATTGGGGTCGTTCAGGAGGCCGTAATTCGCCAGCGACCCGACGCCGAAGAAGTACATGTAGTTCATGGCCTTCATCAGCGCAAGAGCGTTCGCGGACTGCTTGTCGCCCGCGATGTCGATCTTGGCCTGACCGGCGCGCGCCATTTCGCGGTCACCGTACTGCAAGAACGCCTGGAACAGATAGTTCTGGCGCTGCGGGAAGTTATAGTTGACGCTGGTAGCACCCGAACGGCTGTAATCGTCGTAGCTCGACGTTTCGCCCGTTGCTTCCGCCACCTTGAACATCGCGATGTCGTCGGCCCAGGAGCCTTTCTGCGACTCACCCGCGATCACTGCGGCCATCATCGGCGCGACTAGGATTTCGATCGTCTTCGGATCAACCCAGGTAGTGAAGATGAGCGGCACGCCCGCGTTGACGGAAGTGACGAGCGGCGACTGCGGCGGCAAGCCAGACGGAGAACCCGATGCCGGCGCGTCGAACGCGAACTCATCGAGCGCCATCGTCTCCGGCAGGAGGCGCTGAGTCTCGTGGCCATATTCATGGCGGAAGACTTCGCGTCTCTCGAGGTCGGCCAGCACGCTCTCGCCGTGGCCAGCTCGGATCGCCGCATGAAGGTCAGTGCGGAACTTATTACGGTCGAAATTGCGACGCATCTGATTACTCCGTCACTTAGCCGAGCGGCGCCCAGCTGGAGATTTTGGCCATTTGGCCCTGGTAAGAGGTGAAGGTCTGGCCGGTGCCCACAACGATGGTATTCGACACCAGATAGGTGCCAGCACCGCCCGTCGTGCCGGTCAGCTGCGAGAGGATCTGAATGTTCGCGGTTAGCGGAACCGAAACGGTACCGGAGCTCTGGATCCACTGCCCCGGAACAAGCGTGCCGGAGCCCACCGCCGAAACAGTGAGCACGCCGAACGGCCCAAGGCCCGCGCTTGCCGCCAGCGTCGCAGTCACGGAAGCCGCGGCCGGAATACTCTGCATGCACAGCCACTGCACCGCCTGCTGGCCGTAGCCGGTGAACGAAGTGGCCGTGCCGATGTTCGGAATCGCGGCACTGTCGAGGTTTGCCAGCGTGACCGTATCGCCGATGGCCTGACCACTCACCGCCGTGGCATAAGTGCCAGCGGGCAGCCCGGCCATGGAAATGATCTGACCGACGGCAAGCGTTCCGGAAGTCGGCGCAGTCGTCAGCGTGAGCACACTGCCAGAAACCGTTCCGGCAGCGCCAGTGACCGTGACGGCCGCACCCGTGGCACCCGCGATCAGCGCGCCCGTAGTCGGGTTCGCGTAGACCGAGTTACCGACCGAGCATCCGCCCTGGAAGAGCGCCCAGAAGTCGCCCTGAGCGTGTGCGGCGACCATGTATCCCGAGGCGATCTGCTGAGTCGCGATCCCGAGGAACTGGTAGATCTGCGCCTGCAGGTCGCGCTTGATGAAGCCAGGGAACGAGTTCGGCTGGAAATAGCTCGAACAAATCCCTGTCTCGGGATTCGCCCAGCCCACCACGCCGACCGTGGTGCCCGACGGCGGCGCAACCAGCGACCACGGGCCGACCAGTACCGTTGCGCGAATGTTCGCGCCGGCCCAGTCGCCCGGAACGCCCGGAGGCAGTTCCCGGTTGAGGAACGTCTGAAAACCTGCGTTAGTGCCCGGCATGTTCGTTTGCCTCGTTGCTGTCTACCGGCGCCGCCGGTGCTGAAGGAGAAATGCTCGCATCCTTGGGTGCCGGAGCCGCCATCGGCTTTTCGGGCACTGAATGCTCAATCAAGTTGTGACGGCCTGGAATCATGGATCAGTTCACCCGCTGGAACAGCGAGTCGGCATCGAAGCCGCCGTTGCTGCGGTCCAGCGCATGCTTCGGGCTCTTCTTTCCCGACTGGCTGCGGTGGCGCAGCTCGTTCTTGATGAGCACGCGAAGCGCCGCGCCGTTCAAGTCTTCGTAATCCTCAAGCCCGATCTTTTCAGCCGTGAAGGCGTACACCTCGTCGGCGGAATCGAAGGCATGAAGCTGAACCTTCCCTACGAGCGGCGTCACTTCATCACACGCGATTGCGAGGGCGCGCTGCTTTGCGGTCACTTCCTCGCGCACGCGCTCGGCCGTCTCGTCCTGCGCACGCTTGATCGCGCGCTGAACCTGATCCATCGTCATCGAGTCATGCGCGCGACGACGTGAGTCGCGACCGCTCTTGTTTGCTCCGCCCTGACGGTTTGAATTGAAGTCGTCGCGATGGTCGATCTCGGCGTCGCGAGCCGGCTTACTATCTTTCGCTTTGCGCCGCTCGTCGCGGGCATCGCAACGCTCATCGCGAGCCTCGCGGCGCGCATCACGCGCACCCATGCGACGGTCACGCGCGCGGCGCTTCTCGTCGCGGGCCTTACGACGATCGCGAGCCTCCTCGTCGTCCTTCTCGGCGTCTTCGGCCTCTTCGCGCTCGTCCTCGGCTTCCTCTTCCTCGTCTTCCTCTTCCTCGCGCTCGTCTTCGGCCTCTTCGCGGGCATCTTCTGCCTCTTCGCGAGCGTCACGGGCCTCGAATTCGCCCTCGGCGTTGCGCTCTTCGTCGTTCGCCGGCCGATGACCCTTCAGAGCATCCGCGGCCTTCTTGTCACGCGCGGCCTTGCGGGTCTTTTTGTCGGCAGCCTTTCGCATAGCTTCCTCGCGCTCCTCCTCGGTAAGTTCCGCATCTTCGCCGTGTTTGCGGCGCTTGGCGTCGCGCGCCTCATCGCAGGCCCGGCGCTTCTCGTCCTCGGTGAGCGAAACGGCAGTCTTGGCCGGCGTCTCGCCGAGTTCGGCGTCGAGCGCCATCAAGTCAGCCGCGCTCAGATTGGCGACCGCAGGGATCTTCTTCTGAAGGCGTGCGATCAGCTTTCGGTGTTTCATTGATCGAAGCTCCGGGGGAAATTCATCAGCGACGTGGACGTCGGAACCAGCCCGACCTTCACGGACGATGGCAACGTGATTACCATTGATCTCTCTCATGACGCCATCGAAGGGAACGCCGTCCGGAGTCGTTCCTGGCGTCATATCGGCCACATAGCGGTAGCCGGCGGACAATTCGCGCTGTTCCTCGGCTTCGATCAGCGCTTGCGCTTCCGCGCTGATGACGGTCAGCGGCCGAGTGATGAGATACGGCGGCTCGAATGTGCAAGCGCCGAGCGTCCCGACCCAAAGCGACTGTTTCGGCAAGTCTGACGTGACCGGCTCGTGTCGAATCAGCAGCGGCTTGCCGTCGAAGGTGTGTGCCGCTTTCGCAAGCTCGTCGGGATGCCGGTAGAGCTGATACGTCTTGTTCGGATCGAGTCCCAATTTCTCGGAGTTCGGGATCTCCGAGCCGCGATACGGGCACACATTCGCTTTCGAGATACGCGACATCTCGACGCGCATGTGCCCATCGGCATCCATGGATCGCATCGATTTGTCTAGTGCGTGCGTGCAAGTCTTCACCTTGCAGCCCATTACAGGTACTAAAAACGGAAAATGCAAATCGGCGTGAAACGAAGGGCAAGATTCTTATCGACTTGCTACAGCGGCCGTCTTTCTGCGTCGCCGTTTCTTCGGCTTTTCGTCCAGCGCCATCAGCACGCGACGCGCATTCTTCGACAGTTTCACCGTGGTTTGTTCGGACGGAAATACCACCAGCGTTCGGCACTGGATGCATCGATTTTTTAGGTGCAATGTTTCCATTCCACAGCACGCGCAAAGTAATCTTCTGAACGGCGTCGCATTTATCTCATCAAGTGACATCGGTCATACCTGTGAAGACGGAGCGGCTGATACAACGGCAATTGTGTGCTATTATTCCATCTGCAATGTACCAATGGCTCGCGGTTTCGAGGTTGTATACATGTCCCTCAAACTCTTCAAATACGATCTTACTGAGTCGCGTCAAATTCGCCGGGAGCATGAAAGCGGACTTTCCGTTTTGGAACTCTCCAGGAAATACGGAATCGCTCGCGCCTCTATAGTTTCCAGAATCAAATTTGCTGGCGGCAGCGTGCGGAATCGAAGTGCCGCCATGTTCCAGCGCATGAAAACTACTTCGATCAAGGACAGAAAGGCTCTCGTGCGAGCCGCAAATAAGTCTAGACGAGGCCAGAAAGCGTCCAGTGATGAACTGCTCAGAAAAGCTGCTTCGAAGCCCCGCATTATAGGAATGGGGGAGTTGGAACTTCTTTCGGCTTTGCAAGACTCCGGATTGCCGGCCGAAGGACAAAGGGCTTGCGGAAAATACAATATCGACATTGCTATCGGCGATCGCATCGCCGTGGAAGTCTTCTCCAAGAGTTTTGTGAGCCACAGAAGTATTTACGGCGGACCGCAAAGAGCGAAATATCTCACCGATGCTGGGTACTGCCTGCTTTATGTGAGATTTGCACAAACCGGGCAAAGAGGCGCTAAAACCCTGACAGCCGACGCTCTCATCGGGAATCTCCCACACATAGTCTCCTTCGCGCAGAGACTTTATAGTGACCCATCCATGAGGTGTAAAAATTGGATGATTTGGTGTCGCTCGTATCGTTTTTCCAGAGTCCGTAGAAATAACGGCCAACTTGCCGCAATACCAACGCCGGTACGCTACTCGCACATCATTAGCGAGATGAATGAGTGAGTCGCTGGGGAAGCAATTTATTGCCGTCCCAGGCCACACAAACGCCTGATCCACGCTACTCCACATGCCCTTCTTGATGTCGTAGCGCTTCTTCTCGCGCCCCCATTTGACGTGTTCCGGCCGCGGCTCGTGGCCACCACCGGAATGCACCCAAATCGCCTCGGTGATACCGAGTTCGGCGCGGCGCGCTTCCTCGAAAAATGCCCGCGCCTTATGCGTCTGGTCCCGCGCGATCAGGCCGGCGCGGCGCCACGTCACGCCATAGTTGTGCTTGATGGCTTTTTCGAGCCCCGACATATCGGAGCCTTTCATCACCGATTGCCATACGGACGTTTGCACATCGGTCAAGAATTTTTGCGGGATCGACTTGATGAGGCCGACCTGCTGCGCGATGACTGACCGATACGCCTCGGTCATTGCCCTCGTTGGCGCAAACTTCACGGTGAATCCAGCGGCGCGCAGAATTCTCTGAAAGCGCGAATCGAAGTCCCGCATGGCGCGACCGGCGAATCCCTTGCTGATCTCCTCAGCGGCTTTCTCGAATTTCCTGATGGCGGCAACGCCCCACTTTTCGAGCGCCTTGCGTAGCGTCACCGTCGGCGCTTCGTCGGCCGCGAATCCAATATCAGGATCGGCCCTCTTCCATGCGGCGCGCATATGCCAGAGCATCGAGCGCGCCATCTCGTGCACCATATCCTCGAGCTTTTTCCGATACCACGCCTCGAGCGCCGCCGAGGGATGAACGGCCCGCAAGATGGTCTGCGGCATCGCGTCGTGCGCCTGCCGACGTTTGCGCGGAACGACTTCTAGCACTTTGTCGATCTTGACGAGCCCGCGGCCATTAGGGTTTGGATCGTGCACCAGGGCGCCATTGCGATAGATGACGATGTGCTGATGACCCTGCGTCGATATGCCAGTCACGAAGTAGAATCCAGACGGCACTGCATCTTTCGGGCGCTCGACGACGCGATATCCCATCGCCTCGAAAAACTCGTCCATGTGCTTATTGGCGTCCCTGCTCTCGATGAAGTTCGGCACCAAACGCAGCGGTAGGTCGAGCATTGACGCTGTCGCGGCCTGCATGCAGTTGCCGTTCTGGCCGTTTTTCTCGAAGCGCGTTTGGTAGATGGGGTTCATGCTACGTGGTAGACTGAAAACGTCTGCGGCGAAGGTCTTGTCTTAAAGGCTATCGGCATAGCGACACAAGGATGGGCCACGGCACCACAAGCGGTCTGACCGGGATCGGTCGAAGCTGCCTGATAAGCAGCCCCACATGGAGATCAGGAGTTTTGGGCCGCGCGGGGATGTAGGTTCGACTCCTACCGCCGCAGATTTTTTCACGCCGCCTCCTTCACGAATAACCCCGCTTCCTTGCCGCCGACCTGTCCACCCTTACCCTCCGTACCGGCCTCGACGCTTTCCTGACGCTCCTCAAGTTCTGGCGGTACGCGCTCGACGTCCAAATTGTCGAAGCCAGAGTCTTCATCGCGCGCAATCTTCTCTCGCACTTCCTGCGGGAGCACGACGCCAGCATCAATGTACGCGACGTTCTGCTCGGCTTCAGTCTTCTTGATGTTCGCCAGCACTTCGCCAGTGATCTGCTTGATCGGCTTGAATTTGAACCCGATATCCTTGTCGATCTTGCCGTACATGTCGAGCTGCACAATGTCGAGCACTTGCTTCAAGCGTGGCCGAATCGCCGCATTTTGCTGCGCGCGGTTCCAGTCGTGGTAGACCTCGATCTCGCCATCCGAACTCGCATTGAGTCCCGATGGCGTGACACCCGTCAGCACGACGAGCGGTTCGTGCGTCGGGTAGGCCATGTGTTCGAGCGCCTGCTGCTGCAACGCCGCAAGTTCGCTCAAACTCACCTGAACGTTCTTGATGTCCTCCGTGGCCTTGTCGATCGCAAAGGCACCGGTATTGTTGCCCTGAGCGCGCGCCAATTGCAGACGCTTGAGCAGATCCGCGCCGTTGTCGCCATCCTGAAGGACGCTGCTCATGTTCGTTGCCAGTACGATCAAGGAGTAGTTGTTGATCATCTGATTCACGCCGCCAACGGTCTTCAGCCAGCGATCCACGTACGGTTCAATGAGCTGTGAAAGCGAAATGCCGAGGAAGTTGTACGCCGGCTTCAGAATGTCCGGCACCTCGCGCGAAATGACCTGCAAGAGCCGCGTGTGGTGCATCTCCGTTTCAAGCGCCCACCACGTGCTCGGCACATAGAAGCTCGGCAGCTCGACGCGCGACGAATTCCACATAACCGGCGTGACCCACATCGGCTCGATGTTGCGGAATCCCCTGAGAGAGTTTTTCTTAATCGAGCGCGAGTCGAGCACGATCGGTAATTTCGTATCGTCGTGTCCCTTCAAATCGATGAAGATGTGTCCGCCGCCGTAGAAGCCGTCATGCATCATCGCCTTGCGGAACAGCCCCTGAATGTCCAGCTCCTCGAACCGCTCCTCGATCTCCTGAATTTTCTTCGCCTTGTCGGATTTGCCCTTCGTGGTGAACTCAATCCACTCGCGCGTCATGTCCATCGCGTGCGTCTGCGTCGGCTGGATGTACTCCGTGCGTTGCGCCAGCATGGCAAGATACGGATAGCCGGGAAAGTACAGCGCAAACGAGTTGAGGCCGAAATAGCCCTGATAGGGAAACGCAGCCGTTCCGCCAGCGCCAGGGCCGAGATCGTCCATCGCCATGCCGCTGCCGACTTTCTTGCCGCTCGGCAGCTTCGGCAACTGCAGCTTGCGCGCGTAGGGATCGACGGGCGCCGCGCTCCCAGCGAGAACGCTGGCGAGCTTGAGCTGCTTAGCCTGCGCCACCTCGAGCGGCGTCTGCGGCTTCCTGGCGCGCTTTGGCGTAGAGCGCGCGGTAGTGCTGCTCGGACTGCGCGCGCGCGATGATGGCGTGGACGACGTAGCGGATCGGGATAGCCTGCGGGATCGGGATGGCTTGCGGGACTGGGGCGGCGTCCGCAGCTCGCGCGCCTTCGTCGCCTGGTGTTTGCGATTCTTCGATCCCTTGGGGCGACCCGGCTTGCGTTTCGTCGGCATGATGGCTCACTTTGCGCGCGGCTTGGTGATGAGAACGGCACCGCGGCCAATGTCGCGCGCCTCGATGCCGAGCGGCTGCGCGCGTCGGGGTGGAGACTTCTTGGCGGCGATGACGCCGCTCACCTGGCGCTTCAGACCAGCGGCGCGAGTGAGCGGGAGTTGTGGATTTGAGAACAGGGAGTCGCGGGAGCGCATGATATTAGATTCCCAGGGAAGTATCGTAGACAGTAATGATTTCCGGAATGCATCCCTCCTGCCTAAATTCAGTCCCGTTAAACCAAACGCACAAAATAACATCAGAATCTATGTCCGTGACGGTCATTTTGGGACCGCCAGACTTTAAGCAAACAACGTCGCCTATCTTGAATTCAGCTTGATCGCTCATCTCCGCACCTTCGCCCTATCCCGACCCGACACGTATTTGCCTTCTAACAGCGCCTTCGCCTGCTTCTGGCCTTCCATTTCGCGCGTACCAGCCGCGATGGCTTTGTTGAGCGCATCCTTGCCGCGCTGCGAATCGATGCCAGTAAACGTTCCCTTGTTTTTGCCGGCGTACAGTACTTGTTTGCCCTTTTTATGTCCGTATTCCTTCACGAGCGCGCGCTTAATTTCTCGACCTTTCTCTGTGAGTGGCATCAGAATACCCTCGTTCGTGGGTCAAATTCGTCGAACACAGAATCGCTGATCTTCATCGCACGCGCACGCGGAGCCATCAGCATCACTATGGAATCGGCCATATTCGGAGACGCCGCGCCCTCGGGTTTTTTGTCCACCATCAGTTTCCCCGTCGCCGAGATCTTCCATTGCGCCTGCGATAACTCAATGCATAGTTTGCTCAAGTCTGGAATCGCTGAATCTATGCTGATGATCAGCTCGGGATCGTAATCCTCCGCGCCTTGTAGCACGGCGCGCGCAGTTTCTGCAAATCTACGCTTGAGTTCCCAGTGCGACTGCGCCTTGAAATTCTGGAACATATCCTTCGCGGTGCGCTCGGTGCCGGGAACGATAGCGCCCGGATTGAATACTTCGGCAGACCCGCGATATGGATGCACTTTCACGCGCCGTAGTCGCTCTGTTTTTCGGCGTTGTTCAATGCGCTCGACATCGCTACGGATGCCCGCGCCCATCGCTTCGGCATCATAACAGAAACTTTCGAGCAACATTTCGTCAGCGAGCAAATATGCTCGCTCGGCCGTCTCGTGGAGGAATGATCCCTTGCCGCGCCACGCCTCACAATGCGTCACGAGGATTCCATGTCTGGCCGCGAAGGCATTCAGATCCTTACCTTCATCGGCAACATCGAGCGCGCCTTCTTTCGTTCCAGAGGGCGTGATACGTAGCTTTTTGTGAGCGTCGATCGCGGCCTGTACATGCGCGGGCGGGATGATGACGCCTTCGCGAGACGCCAAATAATCAAGCTCGTATTCCGCATTCCAGGTAATCGTGTCCGTCGTCGCCTGTTTGCGTTCGCGCCACTCGTCGTCTTTGCGCAAGTCGTCGCGATAGTGGAACGTGAAAACCGGATAATTCCCCGAATGCCGCCGACGCGCGAAGCTGTTGTCCATTCCGTTTACGGAACTTAAATCGATGCGGCAGTCAGTATTGGCAATCAGCGACGCATCTACAAGTTCTGGATGCTCAAGATGAGCCGACTCGTCTACCAGAAAAATGCTCTTGCGACCGCCGCGGCCGATGTTGTCGCCGGCTTCGCCAGTAATGCTTGAGCCAGTCGCGCGAAATATCATTCGCATGTAGAGACTATCCTTGTCGCCGTTGAATCCGGCGCGAAACTCAGGCGGCAAGCCTTCGATGAACATGCGGCCCTTGGCAAACAGCGTATCTGGATCGCCGGACCGGTCGAGCTTGTCTTCTTTTGCAGAGCCAAAACCGACAGCGATGCCGTCGTAGAACAGGCACAGCGAAATCGACACAGCCATCGCCGTCCAGCTAGCGCCAACATCACGGCTTTTCTCGACAATTCCAGATTCGTTTTTTTTCCAGCGCGCGATGATCCAATCAACGAGCTCGCGCTGTTTCGGCATCAGCACGAACGGCAAAAACGCTGGCAACCCTCGCGCGACATTGCGCGGGTCAAGTGTGCAACCCCAATCGTTGATGAAGTCCGCAATGTGCTCACGATAGTACGCGCGCAGATACTGGAGTTGCGATGGGTTCTTGCGGATGCGATTCAGCCGGTCAATGCGCGCCTGGAAAATCGACACGTAATCGGGATTCTGGAAATCGAACGAGTCCTCGGCGCGAACGG
>JAKALI010000357.1 GCA_021813195.1 Pseudomonadota bacterium | reverse complement strand
CAGACGATACGAGTCGCCGAGCACGAAGTCTCGCGACCTTCGTGTCTGCGAGCCTGCGGTCGTCCAATTTCCCTTAAACTACAGCATAAATTAGTTCCCTTACGCGTCCGAACCAATTTCCCTTAAAGTACAGTATAAAGTAGTTCCCTCCCAAAATCTCCCGACCAATGTCATCAATAGCTGACGTTCGGGAATGTCATCGATGGCGGGCATCTCGCCAATATTAGCGACTTCGCCGGGCGAACCAGCGACAAGTCGTCGGCTATGGCGAGCGCGAAGTCTCACGACCTCGTGTCTGCGAGTTGGGTGGGTGATCCGTTGTCCGGATTGTCCGCTGTGGCTGATCGCCAGACCTGCGCGCAGCGCAGGCGAGCGGAGCGAGTGCCCGACAGTCGCGTTATCGCGCGGTGAGTGTGCTGCACACGCCACTTCCCTATACAGCAGCTATGCCCGTTTCTATTGCGCTACCAAACAGTCCCCCTCTGCCACCCACCTCAACTCTCCTGTGGCGTCAACACGCTCCGGCGCGCGCCGATCCGCCCGATACCCGCGTGGCTACCGCGCCGCCACCAAATCGCCCCGTGCCCCATCGCGTGGCATACCTCGTCTCCATCGTCGCAGCGACTGAATTCACTGACACGTCAATGAGCGACCTTGCCGAAGTGCCAAAACGGGTGATGCGTCGGCTGTTGGCCCATTTCCGCGCAGCGTCCGCCAGCGACGAGCCGGACCGAGTGCGTGTCAGGCGGTGCGGTCGGTTATCGTCACCTCGGCGCAGTTTTACACAAGGAAGTAGCTATGATGCCGTAATTCAAAAAAGATGTTCCCTTGTTTAACGCGTCGCGCGTCACAACTACCTTCGGCCCCGGGTTCGCTCCGCCAAGAGAGCCACCCAGAAGTACCAAAGCTGTTCACTTGTTTACCTCGCGAGACGATGCGCTCCCGGCGTTCTTTGGTCTGGTGCGCGCTGCTTCCGGCCTACCGGGCACTTTGGCCTTCCTTGACGCGCGCTATACCGTGCGCGCTGGTATTTTCTAGAGCGCTTGATCTACAGCGCACACTGTCCATTCGCCCGCCGGCGCATCATGCACCGCTCAGCCCGTATTGCTACGACCTGGTAGCTCGCTACTTATTCACACCCAAATGCCGGTCATGTTCACACCGGACGGCGGGTTTACACGGTAGAAGCCGCCCGAACAGGGCACCGCGTTGATGAGCCATCTCCGCCGAATACTACGGAGACGCGTCGCGCGTACACGTCGAAGAGCAGCGTGAAGAATGTCGTGCCGGAGTTGCTCGAACCGATTTGAAACGAGCGCTTCATCGTGATCGGCGCGCCTTGGCGCAACGCGCGGCGGTGTTCATCCGAGGTTAACCAGACCACGCACTATCGCTCGAATTGTTCGCCGATCTATGCCACACAATCCAAGTAACGAACGAAGAGTGGAATGTGTGGCGATGCAAAACGGCACAAAAATCGTGGCCTACTATCGTGTTTCGACCGAGAAGCAGGGGCGCTCGGGGCTCGGGCTGGCCGATCAGCGTGAGAAGGTCGAGCGCTACGCCGCGTATCACGGTGCCACCATCATCAAGCGGTTCACCGAGGAAGAGTCCGGCAAGATCACGAGCGATGAGCGTCGGCAGCTTAGGAAGGCAATTGCGCTGGCGAAAGCCAAGCGCTGTACCTTGGTCGTCGCCAAGCTGGACCGCGTGGGCCGCCGGGCCGCCGACGTGTTGAAGCTGCTGGACGACAAGCGGTTGAAGGTTGTCTTTGCCGATTCGCCTACTGCCAGCCGTCTCGAAAACGGCGTCCGCGCGGTGTTTGCCGAGGAAGAGGGCCGGGCCATTTCCGAGCGCACGAAGGCCGCGCTGGCGGCTGCCAAAAAGCTAGGGGTGAAGCTCGGCAACTATGACGGCGGGCGTGCATTGAAGGCCTATATCGCCGAGCATGGCAATGTGGCGGGCTGCAAGGGCGCGCGCAAAGGCGCCGATGAATTCGCGGAAGACACACGCGATTTTATCGAGGGGCTTGTCGAAGACGGGCTGTCCGACGCGGCGATTGCAGAGGCGCTGAACGAGGACGGAATCAAGACCCGCCGGGGCGCGATGGTGAATACGGACGGCAGCCCGAAGTACCCGGATGCGCGGTGGCACGAAACGAGCGTGCGCCGACTTCGCGCACGCTTGGGACTCTAATGCGGCTGGTCCGCGCCGACAGCATTACGCGCCCACAGCCCCTCACAGCCTCGCCGGCGGCCTGCAATTGGCCCGATGTCTTTACACCGGGCCTTTTTGTGTCTGTCCACGGTTGCGAGAAGGCCATAGGGGACCCAGCCATACCCCCGTTGTTACTGTGTAGAATCGTCACGTCTGGCGCTCGGATACCTAACTGTTTTTTTCAAACATCCGTACACGGATCAGTGTGGTCTTCCAATTGAGATGCCACACCAGCGCGAGAAAAGAGCAGATGCAGGGACCCAGCCCTACGCCCGTTGAATCTTCGGCCCCTACAAGAGGGCTGTCCGGATGAATCAAAAATCTATTGCGTTAGGGACCCGACCTAACGGGCCATTCACACCTCTCAGCAAAATGAAATCCGTTCTGCAACGGATGGCTGCCGTGGTACAGTCCAAGCTCGGATCGGAAGTGCCCGACGGCGGCTTCGATGAGGAATGGGCGACTTCCAAATCGGAATCCGCCGAGGTAGTGGGCGGCCTCACCGAGGCGCGAAGTCCGCGCTGATCTTTTGGTGTTTGCTGGATTGCGATCACGGGGGATTTCGACATGAAAAATACCAGCGCCATCCCACTCTTGATCTTCCTTCTGATTTTCGGCACGGGCGTGGCCTTGGCATATTCCGGTCTTGCCACCTCCGACGGTCCGGCAGCCCTTGGCTTGGCGCTCGGGTCGTTCGTCGTGGCGGTCGTCGTTGCCTCGGCAACCAAGATCGCAAATCAATGGGAACGGACCATCGTTCTGCGACTGGGCAGGTTTGTTGCCATGAAGGGTCCCGGGCTGTTTTTCATAATCCCGGTGGTCGATACGGTGCCGTACTGGATCGACATCCGCGTGATCACGACCGCCTTCAAGGCCGAGAAGACGCTCACCAAGGACACCGTGCCCGTCGACGTCGATGCGGTGCTGTTCTGGAAGGTGTTGGATCCGCAAAAGGCGGCGCTGGATGTTGCAGATTATAAATCGGCCATAAGCTGGGCGGCGCAAACGGCTTTGCGCGATGTCATCGGCAAGACGCAGCTTTCGGAGATGCTCGAAGGCCGGGAGAAGATCAGCAACGAACTGCGCAAGATCATCGACGAGCGTACCGAGCCGTGGGGCATCAACGTCATCTCGGTCGAGGTCAAGGATGTCCTCATCCCTCCCGGGCTGGAGGACGCCATGTCGATGCAGGCCCAGGCGGAGCGGGAACGTCAGGCCAGAGTCATCCTCGGCGATTCGGAACGCCAGATCGCGGAGAAGTTCGAACAGGCGGCGAAGACCTATGTCGGCAATCCCACTGCGCTTCACTTGAGGGCCATGAATATGCTCTACGAAGGCCTCAAGGAAAACTCGACCATCATCCTTGTGCCCAGCAGCGCCGTGGACACGATGCAGTTGGGCGGGTTGGCCGGCGTTGCGGCTCTGGCAACGGAACTTGCCAGACAGACGCCGAATTCCGGGACCGCAAATCCTGCCAGTCCGGCGGGTGGGAGCGATGCGGACGCATGATTGGCCGCTTCCGGCGCCGTAGCCGTCGTTCCATCAGGGGAGTCGAACAAAAGACAGCGGCACGATCACCGCCACGCCAGCACCAGATAGGGCCGCCGGTCGTCGCCGGTGAGTTCGACGACGGTGCGGCGCTCAAAGTGCTGCATACCGCTCTGCAACGCGACCGTAATGGTGAAGGCGCGCCCTGACGGCGACAGCGAGGGATCGAGAATCGCCGGAGAGGACGCCTCATTGGCCTGGCGCGCCGCCATCATCCGCTCCACGGTCTCACGATTGCCGCCGTAATAGGCCAGCAGCGCCTCGCGCGGGGCCACTGCCGGGTCGATGGTGGGACGGCGGTTGTAGACGGTGAGCGTCGGTGCGATCTTGGCGAACAGCGCCGGGGTCATGCCGAGCACCAGCTTCAATTCTTCCACGGATTGGAACGGGCCATGGCGCTGTTGGTAAGAGAAGCCAGCGGCGGCATAATCGGCATCGGTGGCGCCGTGGAGGCGGTGCAGATCGCCCGGGCTGCGCCAATCGAGGATCTTGTCGGTCAGGGCGGCGGCGTCTTCGGCGGAGAGCCCCGCGTCGGAAAGAAGTTGCCGCAGCACGGATTCATCGGCGGCATTGAGGTCGATACGCCCGAACTCGTCCTGGAGCCGGACCTGCATGGCATAGCCCGCAAAGGTGAAGGGCTCGGACGTGCCATCGACGGGCCAACGATTGGCGCGGGACGGTGCGAGGAGTCCCAGGACGCCGCGCGTCACCCCGGCATCGAGTGCTGCCTCGATCTGCGCCCGTTCCTCGGCGCGATGCTCGATCCGGGCAGCGGTGAGGGTCAGCGCCTCCAGGCCCGCCGCCAGCATCGACAGGATCAGGACCACCCACAGCACTGAAACCAGCGCCCAGCCGCGCTCGGTGTCCTCTTTGGTGTCCAGTTCAGCGCGTCTCATCGAGCAGCGGCTGGACTTCCGGCAGCTTGCGCTGCAGTTCCCGGGTGATGGCGCGGGCCTTTTCGACATTGTCGATCACATGGGGGGTGATCAGCACCATCAGTTCGGTCCGGTTCACCACGTTCTCGGTATCTCCGAACAGGTTGCCGAGCAGCGGGATGCGCTGCAGGTAGGGAATGCCGTTCTTCGTCCGGGTGGTCGAATCGGAGATCAGCCCGCCGAGCGCGACGGTCTCGCCGTCCTGGACCGCCACCGAACTGGCAATCTTGCGCTGCTGGATGGTAGGCGAGTCGATGTTGGAAGAGGTGGTGTTGGTGACGTTGCTCACCTCCTGACTGATGTCCATCATCACCATGCCGCCGCTGTTGACGCGCGGCGTCACCTTCAGGATGACGCCGGTGCCCTGGTACTGCACGCTGTTCACCAGGGGCGCAGTGCTGGTGAGGGTGCTGACCGCCTGCTGCGTCACGATGGGGACCTGATCACCAACCTGAAGGGTGGCGGTCTGGTTGTTGAGGACCAGCAGTTCCGGCGAGGACAGGACATTGACGTGGGTGAGGTTCGAAAGCGCATCCAGGATCACCTGGATGTTGCTGCCGCCGGTATAAACGTAAGAGAGGCCGGGGAAGGC
>JAKALI010000356.1 GCA_021813195.1 Pseudomonadota bacterium | reverse complement strand
GACGGCATCGAGGTCGCTTATCTGTCGGCCTCCGAGATAACCGCTGCGCTGGCCGACGGTTCCGTGCATCTCGGCATCACCGGCGAGGACCTGGTGCGCGAGCAGATGCCCGATGCCGACAGCAAAGTGGTGCTGATCGAGGGGCTCGGCTTTGGCCATGCCAATGTGGTGGTGGCGGTGCCGCAGGCCTGGATCGACGTGCGCAGCATGGCCGACATCGACGACGTCGCGACCGCCTTCCGCCACACCCACGGCCGCAAGATGCGGGTGGCGACCAAATACGTGAACCTGACGCGCGACTTCTTCGCCGCGCACGGCATCATCGACTACCGCATCGTCGAGAGCTCGGGCGCGACCGAAGGGGCGCCCGCCGCCGGCACCGCCGAGATGATCGTCGACATCACCACCACCGGTGCGACGCTCGTCGCCAATGCGCTCAAGGTGATCGAGGACGGCACCATCCTGCGCTCGCAGGCCAATCTGGTGGCCGCGCGCACCGCCAGCTGGGGCGACAACGAGCGCGAAATGGCGCGCGTCATTCTCGACCGCGTGGCCGCGCAGCAGCGGGCCCGCGCCTTCCGCGAGGTGCGCGCGCGCTTTGCCGCCTGCGATGCCCAACTGGTCGAGAGCGCGAAACTGAAATTCGGCGTGGTCACGCCGTTCGGCGGACCGACCTCCTCCGGCATGCTAACGCTGCATTGCCCGCCGGCACAGGTTTATGCGCTCACCAGCTTCCTGCGCGACTGCGGCGCCGAAGCGGTGGCGGTGGCCGAACTCGGCTACGTGTTCTCGCGCGAGAACCCGCTCTACGCCAAGCTGGAAGCGGGCCTGTAAGCTTCGCCGTTGCGCAAGCGTCGCAACGCCCGTGCATAAACTGTCATTGCCGTTATTGCCGGAGCAGAAGCGTCGCTGGCGAGGAGTTCTCCGCGACCAGGCAGCCGAGACGGGCTCAGCATAGAGGATGCGCGCCATGCCTCGTTCGACACACGCTATGTTGTGGCTCTTCTTCGTTCTGGTATTCGGCTGGACTTGGTCTTTTTGGATAGCGGCCGCGGTTTCCGGAACGAGCGTCCAGACCAACACGGGTCGGTTATTGCTGTTTCTCGGTTTGCTCGGCCCCCTGCTGGGCGGAATCGGCTTCACGTCTCTAACTGAATCCAAAGAGCGCCGGCGTGACTATTGGCGACGCGCGGTCGAAGCGAGACGAATTCCTGCCCGATGGTGGTTGGTCATCTTCCTGTTCGTGCCCGCCTTGTTGGCCGGCGCGGCCCTTCTCGATGTCATCCTGGGCGGTGTGGCGCCCGTGCAGATCGGGAAAGCGTTCGACGCCTTGCTTGCCACGCCGCTTGCGATCGTTCCCGTTTTACTCCGCATAGTCTTGCAGGGGCCGCTTCCCGAAGAGCTGGGTTGGCGTGGCTATGCCCTCGATCGCTTGCAAGCGCGGTGGAACGCACTGGTTGCAAGCCTGATTTTGGGTGCGATTTGGGCACTCTGGCATTTTCCCTTGTTCTTCATCAGGGACATGCTCCATGCCGAGCGGGGCGCGTGGTCGGCTTGGTTCTGGCTGTTTATGATCCAAACGCTCGCAGCCGCTGTCATTTACACCTGGATCTACAACAACACGCACCGAAGCATACTGGCGGCCATCCTTTTTCACTTCATCTCCAATCTTTCCTACGAAGTCGCCCAGCCGAACGACTCGATGAATTTCTATATAGCGCTGTTGTGGGTCATGTCGGCGATAGGCGTCGTCGCATACTGCGGTGCCCGTACGCTGACGCGGCACAGACCAACTCGGCATTGACGTGGGGAGGAGCTAGAAATATCCATCTGAGCCACCATCCAGCAACCGAGAGACCGTCCTTGTCCAATTCTCCGGCCGGAAACCAGCAAGCCGTTCACAGCCGGAACAGCTTCGATTTTGTTCGTTTCTGCGCCGCCACCATGGTGATCTTCAGTCACCAATTCGATCTCGCCGGTTTTGCCGAGCCCCAGGTGCCGTTCTACGGCGAGGATTTCGGCCAGCTTGCCGTTGCGATCTTCTTTTGCCTGAGCGGGTTTCTGATTGCGCAGTCGCTCGAAAAAAATAGCGACGCTCCGCGCTTCCTGGCCGCCCGGTTTCTCAGGATATTTCCCAATCTCGCCTTTGTGCTGGTCATGACGTCGAGCGTGGCGCTCATCGCATACGGCAATTACGGCCATGTGTGGCAGCACATCGCGTATGTCCTCCGCAACCTGACGATGTTTATCGGTGGGACTGTCTTCGTCATTCCGGGCGTCTTGGCCGACGCCACCCGCCAAAGCATGAACGATCCGCTTTGGACGCTGCCGTATGAACTCTGGTCGTACCTGATCCTGTTTGCGGTTTGCTTTCCCGGGCCACGCTGGAGCCGGTACGGCATTCTCATTCTTGGCCTTGGCCTCGCGCTCCTGCGGATGACCGATCTTGATGACTTGGTGATCGGGCCGCTGGAAGCCGGCGATTTCATCAACTTGGCGTCCTACTTCTTCGCCGGCGCCGTCTTATCGCACGGCTGGCGCTTCTGCGGACGCCACAGCTTGGCCGTCGGCGTGGCGGGCCTGCTCGCGCTGATCGTTGCGGTCCGGTACGAACTCACCGTCTTGCAGCCGATCGCGCTTGCCGCTTGTGTCCTGGGATTTGGCAGCTTGCGCACCATGGGCTGGTTCGCGCGCGGCGGCGACGCTTCCTACGGCATGTATGTGTTCGGTTGGCCCGTGCAGCAATTATCGCTGCATCTGATCGGCTCCTTCTGGTGGTCGTTTGCCGTTGCCTTCGCCGTGACGGTCGCCATCGGTTATGCGACCTGGCACGGATTCGAGCGCCGGGCGCTGTCCTGCCGGGACCGGCTCGCCACCGCGATCCGGTCCGTCTTTCGCACGCCGCGGTCTGCGGCAGGCGAGCCTTTCTCGCCCGGCCCAACGTAATTCTGCCGCTGTCTCGCGCTTTGTGGAACGGCCAGCGGGACCGGTCATCGGGTCGCGCCAGCCGCATTCGGCAGCGCCGAATTGTCTCACAACGCCGAGCAGAAATCCGGAAAAGGCCGGACTTTCAAGCCAACCTGGGAAAGGATAGTTTTGCGACGTGATCCATCGTGGCTGACCACAAAGAACGGCACGCAAGACATGAGGTCGCCGACCACCGAATGCGATGCCTGGAATCCGGGCCTGGAATCCGAACTGCCGCACGAGTATCTGCCGCTCTCGACGGTGTTCCGCAGCGAGAATGTCTCAAGCAGCATCGACAAGGTCCATGAACTGAGCGAGTACTGCGGGCTGCCGGCGGACGAGCTGGTTGCGTTTCGCCCCGACCGTCTGATCGTTCACGAATTGCTCATTCAGGTGACGACCGGCATTTCCGTTCCCGACGGCCGCGACGAAGACCTGGGCAAAGCCTTTCGCCAAATCGCCTCCACGATTCTTGATCGATACATCGCGCCGCATCGGGCGGAAATTCAGCGCATCTTCGAGCAGGTGAAGGAAGCGTCCACGCACATCATCGAGCGGGAGCTCGATCACGCGTTCCCACATCCGAAACCGGCCGCGCACGGCCATCATCATGAAACGCTGGGTGGCTGGCGCTGGCTGTTCGGACACGGCAAGCATCACGCACCGGCCGCACATTCAACCAAGACCCTGGCAGAGATCGAGCTTGAGATCATCGCGGAATGGCGCAAGCGGGCGGAGACGACGGATGATCCGATCGAAAAAGCCTGCTTCGAAGCATTGGACACGATTGCAACGGCGGTGCTGAGCCGTCTCGGCCGGCTGTTTGGCGACAATGCGCTGCTCACCGAACTTGCCGTCACACTGGTGTGTAATGACTACGGCAGCAGCGTTATCGGCGACGCCATCGCTCCGTTTGTCGAAGAGGCGATCGCCAAGGAAGGCTACCGGGCATTGCGGTGGCAGCGACAGCCGGTGGTCATGAACGTCAAAGGCGCCTCGGCGTCCGGCAAGAGTTCGATGCGCCCGCGCCAGCGCACACTGGCGAAAAATCTCCATTTTCCGTGGGAGGAGTTTGCGCTCATCAGTCCGGACATCTGGCGCAAGTTTCTGCTGGATTACGGATCCTTGGGCGCGGCCTACAAATACGCCGGCACTCTGGCCGGCCACGAGGTCGAAATCATCGACAAGAAGCTCGATCGCCGCATGGCAGCTCGGGCCGCACGAGGCGAGACGCCACACCTTTTGATCGACCGTTTCCGTTTCGACAGCTTCGTGCCGGAGCGCGAAGGCAAAGGATCACACCGGCTGCTGACCCGCTTCGGCGATCTCGTCTACATGTTCTTCATGATCACGCCGCCGGAAATGACGGTCGAGCGCGCCTGGCTGCGCGGGCTGCGGCTCGGCCGCTACAAGGCGGTCGAGGATCTCCTGGCGCACAATATCGAAGCCTATACCGGCATGCCGGAACTGTTTTTCACCTGGGCGCTGAGTGCCGGCAAACGCGTGCATTACGAGTTTCTCGACAACAGCGTCCGCGAAGGCGAGCCGCCCCGCACCGTGGCCTTTGGCTGGAACACCGAAATGACCATCCTCGACATCAAGCGGATGATCGACATCGACCGTTTCAGGAAGATCAACATTCACGCGCAAAGGCCAGAGGAAGTCTACATCAACGAGAAACTGCCGCCGGAGCGGAACGTTACGTTCCTGAAGCGGTGCGCGCGCTGGATTCCGATCATCAATTTTGCCGATTACCGGACGGGTGAGATCTATGCGCGGCTCGATCATGGCAAATGGGCTTGGCGCGACGAACGGAAATTCGCGCAAGCCCTGGAAGACCCGGACACCAAAGCGGGTTTGCTTGCGATTGCGTCGAATGGTGTCGCGGCGGGCGACGGCGCCGCCAATGTTCACATGAATCTGGCCGCGGAAAAATTGCACACATTGGGCGCGTGGGGCGAAGCGACGCTTCAACCTGCTTCGTGAGCGGCCGCGGATAATCGCGCGCATTCACGACTTGCGTTCGCGAAACACCACCAGATGCGAGAACGCGAAATTGACCACGAAGCTGACCAGAATGGACAACAGCTTGGCCGCCACCAGCGGCAGCGCGAAAGCGAGCGCATAGAGCGTCGCGGTGCTCGCCACCATGCCGGCGATGCCGGAGGCGACGAAGGTGAAATAGGCGGGCCAGCGCAAGGTATGGCCCGATTCCGGGCCGAAGGTTATGAAGGAATTCATCACGTAGGAGCAGCTCACCGCCACCGACCAGGACAACATATTGGCCGGCACCAGGTGCCAGCCAAAATAGCGGGCGGCGGTCCAGAACACGCTGAAATCGAT
>JAKALI010000355.1 GCA_021813195.1 Pseudomonadota bacterium | reverse complement strand
GGCCCCGGGACCATCCGGACGCACCGTCGTCACCGTCAAACACACGCCATCACACGCGATCGATGCGCCGATGTCGATGTCATCGGCCTGGTAGCCGCATCGCAAGGCAAAGCGGCCACCCTCCCGGCCGATGACTTCTCCGACGTCCGTGATAATTCCTGTGAACATACGCGCGGCCTAATCTTTGGGCGAGACGACCTTAATTATGCGCCCGCGACTGCGACGGCGGCCAGAGCCCGCCAGCGCCACACAGTGTCGCCCCCGACGGGGCGGTGCTCCTGCAAAATGACGTCGGCATGGTCGCCCAAGTAGCGCGTCACGACCCCGCGCGCCCGGTCGAGTGGGCCGACATCGCCGGCTTGGAACACGACGACCTCGTCGATAAGGTTCGCTTCAGCAAACACCCGCCACATCGTCGGTCCGCCTTCGACGAGTACGCGCGTCATGCCACGTTCCGCGAGCATCGCAAGCGCCGAATGTATTGCTACCCCTTGAGGCTCACCTGGAAGCTCGAACACCAAGACGCCGCGCGCGCTCAACTCAGCTGTGTCCGCGCCGCCAACTGGTCGAATAACCCAAGTCGGCCACCGCCCGGCCGTTTGAACCAGTCGTGCACCGAGCGGCACCGGATCGCGGGATGCGAGCACGACCCGCACCGGTGTACGATCCGCCAGGCCCGGCAATCGGCACGTCAATTCGGGATTGTCGGTCCGCAGCGTGCCCGACCCAATCACGATCGCATCCGCGCGCGCACGCAGCAGATGGCCGGCGGCGCGCGCGTGAGGCCCCGTGACCCATACGGGCTGCGTTCCGTCACCCGCCGCAATCTCTCCCGTTGCATCCGTCGCAATTTTGATTGTGACGAAGGGCCGACCCTGTGTCATCCGTAGCCCATGCCCGCGTGTCACCCAGTTTGCCTCACTGCGCTGCACGCCAACCTCAACATCGATGCCCGCGGCACGGAGTCTGGCGATGCCGGCGCCCGCCGTGCGAGCGTCGGGATCCTCCATACCGATCACCACCCGTTTCAGCCCCGCAGCGATGATGGCATCTGCGCAGGGTGGTGTCTTTCCGAAATGCGCGCAGGGTTCCAGTGTCACATACATCGTTGCCCCGCGCGCCCGATCTGCAGCCCGCCGCAGTGCTTCGCTCTCGGCATGGGGACGCCCGCCTGGCTGCGTCCAGCCCCGCGCGATGATCTCACCACTCCGCTCGTCACAAATGACGGCGCCAACTGCGGGATTGCTCGCCGTGTTGCCGAGCCCGCGGTGCGCCAAGCGCAGGGCGAGGTTCATCATGTCGCGGTCGATTGGGTTCCCTTCGTCTGGCATCGCCACGGCCCTTTCATCCGCCGGTCGGAACTGACAATCCAACCAGACGGTCCCCCCTCCTCGCCCGCGCCCCGCTTAGGCGTCAAGAGATCAGCCGAAAGGGTGCAAGGGCTTAAGTTGCAACACCCACCACGCATATCGTCTACGGCGAGCAAGACTTAAGCATTTGTTGACCACTGTCCCAGAGAGTGACGCCCAGCAGGCGGACAGCCGCGAAATGATTCGCGATCGGCCACAAAGCGTGCGGGGGCAGAGCTATGATCGTTACGACGCGCGAGCTGACGGGGCACGGCACTGTGTCTTGGTCGAAACTGGCCGCCGTAATGTGTCTTGCGGCGCTGACAGGAGCCTGTTCGAGCCTTGGTGGCGAAGGTCTCACCGATCTCGTCTATGCGACCCCGACGCAGGAGGCCCCGACCTCGGCCACGGCGGCGCCTCAAAACGAACTTGAACAAGCGACCGAATACTGGCGCAAGGAATACACCAAGTCGCCGCACAAGGTCGAAAACGCCATTGCATACGCCAAGAACTTGCGCGCCATGGGACGGCGCCAAGAGGCCTACGGAGTTTTGCAATCCGCCGCTCAGATTCACAATACCAATCGTGAACTCGCCGCCGAGTATGGCCGACTGGCCCTGGAACTCGATCAGACGACGCTCGCTGCGCAACTTTTGGAGTACGCCGACGATCCCTCGCGTCCCGACTGGCGCATCATCAGCGCCCGCGGAGCGGCTTTGGCCAAACTCTCCCGATATAAGGAAGCCGTCGCGCAGCTCGAGCGCGCTCAAATGCTTGCTCCCGATCAGCCGGCTGTGAAGAATAATCTCGCTCTCGCCTACGCAATGAGCGGCGAGGCACCGCGCGGCGAGCAACTCCTGCGTGAGGCGATTGCGGCCGACCCCTCCAACACAAAGGCCCGCCAGAATCTCGCTATCGTTCTTGGTTTGCAGGGCAAATACGATGAGGCCACCCAAGTGGGCGCGACAGCCTTATCGGCCGACGACGCGCGCCAGAACACCCAGATCCTGCGTCAGATTGTGAAACTCGATCCCAAGCGCAGCCAGCCGAGCGCGTCGGTCCACCTGACAGCGGGACCAAGCGGAGGGTCGGCCACCTCGGGTTGGCATGCGACCGTCGTCAATGCGATCGCGACACCGTGAGCGCCCGACCCTTTGCCCACTAGGGTCCAAGTGTTTGAAACATCGCCATGAAGCGGCGATCGATCCAGTCCTTCCAGACCCACGCCCAACGCCCTGCCGCGGCCCAGGGGCCGCGCGCCGCGACTGCCCTTTTCTCGCCGAGCGAAATGAGGGTGAGGAATGCGCGCTGGGGAATGAAGCGCTGTGGCGACCCACCCAACAACACCCGCCGCAGGTTTTGCGCCAATACCGGCCCCTGGCGAACCGCGAAGACACCGGCCTTCGGACGGGGATGCGCAATAACGCTCGCACAATCGCCAGCCGCAAACACACTGGGATCGTTGAGCACGTGCAGAGCAGGATCGAGCGCCAAGAAGCCGGCATCATCGAGCTGAAGCCCCGTCGTCTTCAACCAATCCGCCGCCTTCGCCCGGGTGGAAACGAGCGCGGCATCGCATGCAAGCTCGCGCCCATCCGATAAGGTCAGGCTTGCGGGCCCGATGGCGATGACGCGGACGTGTTCAAGCACGTTGACGGCCGCCTGCGCGAGCGCTGCGCGAACGAGCCTCTGAGCGCGGGAATTGTGGCTCGAGAGGACGACACCATCGGTCACCAGAGTGAACGTGAATTCGTCCGGATTGCGCCCGGCGCCCACCGCCCGTTCGCGTAAACGATGACGGGCAGCAAGAATGAGTTCGACACCAGCCGCTCCGCCCCCAACGGCCACAATGCGACGCGGGCCGTCGGGATCATCGGCGCGCGCCTCCAACTTCAGCCATTTTGGCGCAAACAGGGAGACCGGCTTGACGATGAGTGCGTGCTCCTCAGCTCCGGCGATGCCGGACAAATCGGGGGTAATGCCGATGTCGATGGACAAGACATCGTAAGGCACAGGCTGATGACCCTCAATCATCACCGTTTGCGCCCCGCGATCGATGCCAACGGCGGCCCCGGCAATAAGTTCAGCGCCTGCGAACGCCGCAAGCCGACGCAGATCAATCTGGCACTCCGGCAACGTGTAGTGACCGGCAACAAACCCAGGCAGCATGCCAGAGTAGGGCGCATCTAATTCCTTAGCCACAAGCGTGACGTCAACGCCCGGCAGCGGCTCGAGACCGAGCGCCCGCAAGACAAAAACATGAGAGTGCCCGCCACCAAGTAGGACCAGCCGTTTTTGTCCTGTCGTCATCTCTGCGCGACCCTGACAGCGTCGGGAAGGGCCTCGGCGAGTACGTCGAGCTCTGCGTCCGTGCCGCAGGAGATGCGGATCGTACGATCCAAAGGCGGAACGATCGGCTTACGAATGAAGATATCGCGGTCCGTCAGCGCCGCCAGGATGTGAGCGGCGTAAGCGCCATCGCCACCGCAGTCGATGGCCACGAAATTGGTCGCCGATGGCAACGCGACGAGACCGTTGTCCCGTGCGATTGCGGCGATCCGATCCCGCTGACGGGCAATCCAGGCAACTGCCGCGGCCAGATGCTGCTGGTCGGCAAGCGCGGCGAGCGCACCGATCTGCGCAACCCGGTTGATTCCGTAGTGATTGCGCACTTTTTCAAACAGCGCGATCATTTCCTCCGCCCCGATCGCATAACCGATACGGGCACCCGCCAGACCGTATGCTTTCGAAAATGTGCGAAACCGCAGGACCTGCGGATGGCTCACATCGAGTGCTGGGATGGCCTCGACAGGTGCGGTATCCGCGTAGGCCTCATCGAGAAGGAGCACCATGCGACCCGGCAGCTTCTCGATGAGACGCTCAATCTCAGCAGCAGTCCACCACGACCCCATCGGATTGTTGGGATTGGAAATGTAGAGGATGCGCGCCCCCTCATGCCTTGTCGTATCCAGTAAAGCCTGCAGATCCTCCCGATCCGCGCAAAAAGGGACTTTAACCAACCGGGCACCGTTGGCGGCGACATGGAAGTTGAAGGTTGGGTACGCGCCATCGGACGTGACGACTGGCGTCCCAGGATCGCTGGCAATGCGCACGGCAAGTCCGAGCAGCCCGTCGATCCCCTCTCCGATGACGATATTGGCTGGCTTTACGCCATGAAACCGGGCCAGGGCTTCCCGTAATTCGTAATTCTCGGGTTCGCAGTACTTCCACTGCGTCTGGGCGGCCTCCCGCATCGCCACGATGGCCGTTGGCGAGGGGCCGAACGCGCTTTCATTCGCGCCAAGACGCGCCCGAAATGCCCGTCCTCGTGACCGCTCGATCGATTCCGGCCCGACGAACGGCACCATCACGGGCAAGTCGGCAACAATTCTGGAAATGAGCGGCTGGTTTACCAAGTCCGTCCCTGCGGTGTGGCGTTGAAACCCAGCGCTCTCATGCCCGAGATGAGCTGCAACATCAAATGAGACAGAGTTCGGCCAGATCGCGCCGCAATGCCGCCGGCATCGCTTCAACATCGGAGGCCGCGGATGCCGCTAGATCCGGCGGCGCCTCGTCGGGCGGTAAATAGCGCCAGCCCTGGAACGCACGCCGCACGACTGGCTGGACGGCCACGATCGTGGGATCGAGCAGGAGAAGGCAGCACGCGGAGCCATTCTCTTTGTGACCCTCGTCGAAACCGACCAGCCGCTGGCGAGCCTGTATCACGCCCCGGATCACCCAGTAGAGCGACCCGCCATCCAGCAACGCGGCGCGCAGTCGCGGTGTCTGGGCCGTTGTGTGAAAGACGCATGCCCGACCCTCGACCTGCCGCCAGTATTGGCGGTTGGCTGCTTGCCAACGGGCAAGATCGTCGACCGAATGGGCCCCGACACATAATTTGATGAGATGCATCGTCATGCCGGCTGGCTCCCAGCTCTCCTTGCTGACCGCAATGCCCATGACGAT
>JAKALI010000354.1 GCA_021813195.1 Pseudomonadota bacterium | reverse complement strand
GAGCAAACGATATGGCGATCGGTCGTTGCGCGGAGACTTTTTTCGCAATGAGGGCTCCATCCGGAATGCTGTGAATGCGGACCTCGCGTGGCGTTGTCGCGATCGCCAGCCTTGATCCTGCGCCATCAATGGCGAGTCCTGTGGCCATTCCCTCGATCGGTAGTTCAGCCACTGGTCGGTCGGGCGAAGCAGTGCGCCAAATTCGTACGACGACAGGATCCTCGCCCCAATGGGCAGTCGCGGCGATCGTTCCGTCGTTGCTGAGCGCTACTTGCTGCACGGGAAAACTTGCAGCCTTGAGAGTGGCCAGTCGGGAGCCGGTAGGTGCGTCCCAGACGTGGGCGGCAAGTTCGAATGGGCTGGTCAATCCTAGCGCGCTAGTCATAACCCGCTGACTCTCCCCGCTTAGCGCCATGGCCAGGATAGGGGCGGAATGGCCGGATAATCGAGAGCGTCGCTGGCCGCTATCGACCGACCACACATCAATGTCGTGAGGAACGACGCCGTACTTGCCGGGAATACGGGATGGCGGTGTAGCCGTGACCATGACACGACCAGACTTGTCTATGCTCGCCAGTTGAAATTCCCCCTGCGTTACCAGCTGTTGAAATTCGCTACCGAGTTCGAGCCGCCAAATTCGGACCTCTCCGCCGGCATCACCAGCAGCAAGAAAGCGAGAGTCCGGACTGATAGCGATGCGAGCCACGGCCGCGTCGTGCACGAACCGGCCGACCTCAATTTTGCGACTTCGATGCCAGACCCGGATCGTGCGGTCCTCGGAGGCGGTGGCCACGAGGGCGTCGTCCGGACTGATTGCGATCGCAGCCACGTCGCGGTCATGATCGGGCAGCGATTCCGTCGGGCGCCACGGCGCAGCGTCCCACAACCGCGTGGTTTTGCCATCAGATGCGGCAATTCGTTCTGCTCGGGCCGCGAAGACTGCGCGGACGGACCGATCATTGGCGGCACGCGTCGAAGCCTGTTCGACGAGTGTTTCTTCGACCGCCTTGTGCTCGATGCTCCAGACGCGCACGCGGCCGGAACTGGACCGAGTCATTATGCGAGCGCCATCGGGTGCGAACAACAGATCGGAGAGCACGCCATCACCCGCATCAAGGGTGAGCGCCAGCTCCATCGTTTCGGCATTCCAGATGAATGCAGAAACGCCTGCGGCAGCCAACCATCGACCTGTTGGATCGAACGACACGCTCCAGACCGCATCACAGCCACACGTCAAGACGTTGATGTCTTCACCGCGCGCAACGTCCCAGACACGAACAGTGCCGTCACCTGCACCACTGGCCAACCGCCTTCCATCTGGACTGAAGGCCACGCTCCAGACCGGCTGGCTGTGCCCAAAAAGAATATGGATGAGCTTACCGTCGTCGGCATTCCAGAGGCCGATCTTGCCGTCGCCACCCGCTGTCGCGACGACTCGGCCCGCAGGATCGAAGGCCGCATCGTGGATAGCACCCTCATGACCGCCCAGCACCGCGATCTGCGAACCACTGTCGGACTTCCAGAGGCGGGCCGTGCGGTCCTCGGACGCGCTGAGCAGACGCCGCCCGTCGCCGCTGAACGACACATGCGTGATTCGTTCCGTATGTCCGGGTAATCTCGCAGCTAGCGCATTGCGCATCAGCCCACCGGCGAGCTTGGCCTCTAACTCCTCCGACCATGGGTTGACGATGGGCAGGGCTCCGGGCGGCGGCAAGCCATAGAGCGCGATACGCATCGCCCGATCGAACTGGCCGTCTTCGATGGCCTGCTGTGCGAGGCTCGTCAGGATGCGGGCGCGCTGTGTCGCTGCCTCGCGCGCGAGCACGACTGCGGACACGGCACCAGCAAGAACCAAGATCGCGACGGTGCCGAGACCCCACGCCACCCAGTTCTGCAGCCGCCGCGTCCGCGCGACTTGCGCGCGATCAGCCTCGGCGCGGGCTTGCTCGGCCTCGCGGCTTGCGGTGATATAGGTGCGATGAAGGTCGGTCGGCGACTGGTCACCGGAATGAGCGCGCGAGACCCAAAGCTCCGCCGCGGCCAGCTCTGAACTGCGGAGCAACAACGCGTGGGCGCGGGACTTGCGCGCCCATTCGGCGGCGCGCTCTCCTAGTCGAGTATGCTCGCGCACCCAGGCGATGTCGGTGAGAAGCGCGGCCTCAAGCCGGGCGAGTCCTTCCCTCTCCTCAGCGTCGTCGCGCAGGAAGACGTAGTTGAGCCGCTTGAGCCGGCCCGGCACGGCGTCGGGCGGCGCATCGCGGATGACGACGGGGAGGATGCGTTTGCCCAGCCGCTCCGCCTCGTTGACCTCCCAGTCACACACGGCCGAGGCAACCGAATCCGGCGAGAGCAGGAAGACGACCGTATCGGCCGTCTCGATCATCTGCGCGAGCCGCTCCTTCCACGGCTCGCCCGGCAGAATGTCGTGCTTGTCGAGATAAGCGCCAAAGCCGCGGGCGATCAACGCATCGCGCAGGCGCTCTGCCGTGTCAGCATCATTGCGCGAGTAAGAGATGAAGACCTGCAGTTTTGTTTCGCTAGGCTGTGGCATCGGCTAGGATCCGGGCTTAGCGTAGCGAGCGGGTAGTTGGAAGGACTAGCCCTTACGCAGTTCTTGCACCGAGAAGAACGGTGAAGGGTTGCGCTAATGCGAAATTGTGTGCAGATTCCCTGGCCAGTCCCCATGCCACGCTCATCCGACCGCTATCTTACGGATGAGCGGACGAGGCGCAAGCTCATCTCGAACCCGATCGGCCCGGCAAGTATTGACCCTTCGCGTCGACAGGCCGATGTTGGGTCTATGCCGCTGTTGTGACCCGCGCTGTCTAGTCGGCGCAGGCCGAATCGCCGTCGATTGTCCGACATCAACGGTGATCGAGGTTTGTGCTCGGCCGGCACGATACGAAGAGCAGGGAGCTGCCACGCTCAATTCACATCGTTCACCTCTCCCGGTGGATCGTCTTTCGGTGAATACCGCGCCTCCCATTCCTCGCGCGTCAGCGCTTCTGGAATGATGATGTACCCGATCTTCTGGCCAGCGGTTTAGCGGATCGCGTAGAATGCCTGGCGGACGCAACTTCGTTTGAGGTCCTGCGATCAACGCCTGGAGCTTGGCCCCCGGCGGCATAGCCGACATCGCATCCATGGAATAAATCCTTTGTCGGCCGATACTTCGTCCCCGCGACATCGCGCACGGCTAGGTTCCGCTAATCCTTATCTGCGGCGTCACATTAGTTTTGTTTGTGCCCGATAGAAGGCGCGAGTTCGACGAAAAATGGCGGGAATATGCGTTTTCGTCGGCTGCAACCTATCGAACCTCAGAGGTCCCATGACACCCATCCTCAAGAATGGTCTAGCCTTAGCCGTGGTCGCGTTCGCGGCCTCGTCGGCTATTTCGGGCGCAGCCATGGCCCGCGACCAAATCCGCATCGTCGGCTCTTCGACCGTTTATCCCTTCACGACTGCGGTCGCCGAGCAGTTTGCTAAGGCCACCGGTAAGAAAGCCCCTGTGGTCGAGTCGACGGGTACCGGCGGTGGTATGAAGCTGTTTTGCGCGGGCACAGGCGAAGCCACCCCTGACATCGCGAACGCCTCGCGGCCGATGAAGAAGTCCGAGTTCGAGCTTTGTCAGGCCAACGGCGTGGGCGAAATCGTTGAGATCAAGATCGGTCTGGATGGCATTGTTCTCGCCCATGCCAAGAGCGCCCCTGAATTCGGCCTCATGCCGGAAGAAGTTTTCTTGGCGCTGGCGAAAGATCTCCACGACGAGAACCTGAACTGGATCCCGAACCCGCACAAGACGTGGCAGGATGTCGATCCGCTGCTGCCCGACACCAAGATCGAGGTTCTCGGCCCGCCCCCGACGTCCGGCACGCGTGACGCGTTCCTCGAACTCATCATGGAAAAAGCCGCCAAGGGGTTCGGCGGGTATCGTGAGATCAAGGAAGCCGACGAGAAGAACGGCACAAAGGATTACGAAAAGATTTGGAAGTCGCTCCGTCAGGACGGTCCGTTTATCGAAGCTGGCGAGAACGACAACCTCATCGTTCAGAAGCTTGAGGGTAACCCGAATGCCATCGGCATCTTCGGCTTCTCGTTCCTCGAAGAGAACAAGGATAAGATCAAGCCAGTGTTGATCGGTGGCGTTGAACCAACCTTTGAGAACATCGCGAGCGGTAAGTATCCGGCTTCGCGTGCGCTCTATATCTACGTCAAGAAGGCCCACGTCGACGTTATTCCGGGCATGAAAGAATTCATCGCCGAGTTCGTGTCGCCCAAGGCGATTGGCCCGGATGGCTACCTTGTTGACAAGGGCCTGATCTCGCTGCCCGAAGAGGAGCTCGAAAAGGTCACAAAGATTGCGACCGAGCTGACAGCGATGGCTGCGCCTGAGAAGTAAGGTACTTGCCGTGAGCTCGGCCCGCGCTGTCTTGGCCCGTCATATGGGGAAGCCAAAGACACGTGGGCCGGGCCGCTTCGTCTTCTCCCCTCATGAATTCTTAGGCGAGAGCCGCCAGTCTTGCTTGAATCCCGACGACGTATTGTCTGTGCCTGCAAGCTGGACGTCATTGCGGTCAGGAATCTTCGATTGACTTTCTGTAATGCGCTAACGATTGCTGACAATTATGAATACAATACGCCATGGAGGAGCCCGGTACGCGAGCGCAAAACCCGTCGGCCCCTGCGAAAGTTGACCAAATATCGGCGGAGCATCGCAGGTCGGGAAAGAGTCGCAATACTGCGGCAACGCTCAGCCCTGTTGTGTACGCCCGAGGTCGGGAGTTCGTCGGTGACATCTGGAGCGCCAGCGTTGAAGCGATAGACCGCAAATCAGGCTTTACCCTTGCGACGGCCATCGTGGCTAATGTTGGGTCGCGGGACTGTTGAGGTAGGAGCGGTGTCGCGCAATGAGGTCGAGCGCCCCATCGCAACGGCCTTCCGATGAGTTGCGAATCCAAAGGGCGGAAATGTCCTCAAGTCCTCATGGCGACTTGGTCGTGCGACGTGATTAGCCAAAGCGGCCGGTAATGTAATCTTGCGTGCGCTGATCGCGAGGATTGGTGAAGATCGTGCTTGTCTCGCCGTCCTCAACGAGGATACCCAAATGGAAGAATGCCGTGCGCTGCGAAACGCGGGCAGCTTGCTGCATCGAGTGTGTGACGATGATGATGCAGAACTGTTCCCTCAGCTGCCCGATGAGTTCTTCGACTTTGGCGGTCGCAATCGGATCGAGGGCTGAGCAAGGCTCGTCCATCAGGATCACTTCAGGCGAGAGAGCGACGGCGCGGGCAATGCACAGCCGCTGCTGCTGACCGCCCGACAGGCCTGTGCCA
>JAKALI010000353.1 GCA_021813195.1 Pseudomonadota bacterium | reverse complement strand
GTAGGCTGACGACTCGCCCGACTCGTTCGCGTTGGCCAGCGGCGCCATCGCCAGGCTCAGCGCCTCGACCCCCTCGGCCTTGAACTGGAGCGCCGACTCGGCAATCAGCAGATCCATCACGCCGGGTTCCGACATGGCATGACCTGCGCGCTCGGCAAATATGAGGCGCGCTGAGGGCCACGCCCGGGCGAGCGAAAACGCAGCCGCTGGCGGGCACAACAGGTCGTAGCGTCCCTGCACGATCGCGCCTGGAATTCCGCCCAGCCGCCACGCATTTTCGAGCAACTGGTCGGGTGCAAGGAAAAACTGGTTGGCGATGTAATGGGCCTCCATGATGGGCGTCGGGGGCAGCCGCGCACCGTCTGGCGGTGGTGAGCCGATCAGGGATGATCCCGGCTCCAATTCCGAGAGTGCGCGCTCATACGCATGCCATACGTGGGCGGCTGGTCCGTGAATGGCCGGGTCTGGATCGCACAGTCGGGTGACGTAGGAGCCGAGCGGGTCGCGTCGCTCGTCCCCGGGTAGTTCGGCAACGAATGCGGCGAAAAGGTCCGGCCGGAATCGGCGGGGACCGTCGACGAACGCCCAGACGACTTCCGCGTTCGTGCCGAGAAAAACGGCGCGCAGCACTAAGCCAGCGACACGCTCCGGGTGGCTCTGAGCATACGCCAAGCCCAGCGTCGATCCCCACGACCCACCAACCACGATCCAGCGGTCAATGCCGAGGTAATCGCGGATCGCCTCGATATCGGCGATCTGATGCTGGGTGGTGTTGGCTTCGCGCGAAAGATAGGGATGACTGCGGCCCGCCCCGCGCTGATCGAACAGGACCGCGCGAAATTGTGTGGGATCGAAGAGGCTGCGATGGTTGTGTTGTGCGCCGCTGCCGGGACCGCCGTGAAGAAAGAGAACTGGAATGCCGTCCGGTCTGCCGCACTCTTCGACGTAGAGCCAATGACCGTCTCCCACGTCTAGCATGACCGCAAGATAGGGACGTATCGGCTCAGCGGGTGCGAGGTTCATGTCGCGGCCCGTCAATGGGCACTCGCGCCACTGGCGCCGATGCCGGTCTCGGTGCGCACCCGTTGGGCGGCGTACGCGGCTCGCTCGGCATCGGCCCGGGTCGAGCGGTCCATCCGCGAAACGAGCCAGATCGTGACGAATGCGGCGGTGACCGAGAACAGGGCAGGATTGTCGTAGGGGAACGGTGCGGTGGTGAAACCGAATGTTTTGACCCAGACGGCAGGGCTCAAGATCACGCATGCGACGGCAAGAACAAGACCCACGATTCCGCCAGCCACTGCGCCCCGCGTTGTGGTTCCCGGCCAATGCAGCGACATGAGCAAGACGGGAAAATTGCAACTCGCTGCAATCGCGAACGCAAGTCCCACCATGAAGGCGACGTTCTGCTTCTCAAACACGTAGCCAAGGAAGATGGCGAACAAACCGATCGCCACCGCCGCGATGCGCGACAGGCGCACTTCCGTGTGTTCACAGACCGTGCCGCGCGCAAAAACATTCGCATAGAGGTCGTGACTGATGGCGGATGCGCCCGCCAATGTCAGACCCGCGACAACCGCCAGGATGGTGGCGAACGCAACTGCCGAGATGAAGCCCAAAAACAGCGAGCCTCCGACAGCGTTCGCCAGATGGACGGCAGCCATGTTGGTGCCGCCACGTAAATCGTCGATGCGGTTATAGGTGCCGTCCGCCGCCACAGCGTAGTAGGACGCGTCTTGCATGAGGAACGTGATGGCCCCGAAGCCGATGATGAAGGTCAGGATATAGAAATAGCCGATGAATCCGGTCGCATAGAGCACGGATTTGCGCGCGGTGCGGGCATCCGGAACGGTAAAAAACCGCATCAGAATATGCGGCAAGCCAGCGGTGCCGAACATCAGGGCCACACCCAAAGACAATGCAGAGATGGGATCGGCCACGAGTTTGCCCGGTGCCATGATGCTGGCCCCTGAGGGGTGAATGGCATTGGCGGCTTCGAACATTCGTTCCATCGAAAAACCGAAGTGAATGAGCACCATCAGCGCCATGAAGGTTGCTCCGCCCAACAGCAGACAGGCTTTGATGATTTGCACCCATGTCGTCGCAATCATGCCGCCAAAGGCGACGTACGTGATCATCAAGATGCCAACGATGAGGACGGCCAGGACATAATCGAGGCCAAAGAGCAACTCAATCAGCTTGCCGGCTCCCACCATCTGAGCGATCAGGTAGAACGTGACCACGCACAGCGCGCCACATGCCGAGAGTATACGCATCGGGCGCTGATCCAAGCGGTAGGCTGCGACGTCGGCAAAGGTGAACTTGCCGAGATTGCGCAGCTGTTCGGCGATGAGGAACATGACGATCGGCCAGCCGACGAGAAAGCCAACCGAATAGATGAGGCCATCGAAGCCAGAGCTGAAGACAAGCGCAGAGATGCCCAGAAACGACGCGGCCGACATGTAGTCGCCCGCAATCGCCAAGCCGTTTTGAAAGCCCGTGATGCCGCCGCCGGCCGCATAGAAATCCGCTGCGGATCTGGCGCGCGAGGCGGCCCAGCGGGTGATTCCCAGCGTGGCAATCACGAACGCGAGAAACATGATGATTGCCGGCGAATTGAGGGCCTGCTGCGTGCCGCCGTCGATGGCAGGCGCGGCAATTGCGGGATACGTAAGCCAAAGAGCGAGAGTGACGAACCAAACCGCCAGCAAAATCCGAGAGAAAAGCGTCATTGATGATGCTCCCGGATGTGCTGCATCGCGCGATCGAACGGGCCGTTGGCCTGCGCAACATAGATCAACGTCAACACAAACGCGGAGAGAATGACGAAGAGCCCGGCGACAATGCCGATCGTCATCGCGCCCCCGATGAGCGATCGGGCGAGCGTGTCCGGCGCGAATGCGACAAGCAGAATGAAGCCGAAATAGAGGACGCACATGAGCGCGGCCAGCCCCCAACTGATGCGAGCGCGCCGACGCATGGCGGCTTGGAACTGCGGGTCGCGCCAGATGCGCGCGTCCTGATCATCCACGCTGGTTGTCACGCATGCCTCCCCTCGTTGGCCCCATTTTTTCGCCGGACCTTGAGCGCGTCAAACTAGCTGATCATGGTTTCGATACCAGCCCCACCTTCGGCGACGCTCTCATTTTTCTTTAGGCTCAAGGGATGGATCGACCGTCACATCGCCAGGCAAGGAGTGCTCCCGCGTGCCAAGTGCGTCGGCGAGGCGCATGCGTGCCGAGCCTGGTGCGAGTGGCTGCTGCTGGCTTTGATCGGGTCCCCAGGCGGTCATCGTGAGGATCTCGAAGGTGGCTGCAACGCGCCCGTCGCGGAGGCCGAAGCGTTCAGAGTAGATTTGCGCCGCGCGCATCAGCAGACCGCGCGTGACCGGTGTGCGGCTGCGCTCCATGAGAGCATGTCCGGCCCCCATCGATTTGAGTTCGGCCATCAAAATAAGCGGCGATGAATATTGAACGGCGATGACATCGGCGTCCACGACAGGCAAGGCAAAGCCTGCCCGTTGCAGCAGCGCACCCAAATCACGCACGTCGGCCGTTGGTGCGACGCGCGGCGAGACGCCGCCTCGGACTTCAGTCTCCGCCTGGAGCCAAGCAAGGCGCAACTCCTTCAGTGTGGCGCCACCGGCTATTCCGCAGAGAAAGAGGCCATCCGGCTTCAAGATGCGGCGGATCTGGAAGAGGGTGCCCGGTAGATCGTTGACCCACTGCATCGTGAGCCCGCCAATGATGAGATCGAACGTGGCGTCGGCAAATGGCAAGGCCTCCTCGTCGGCCACCACACGGTGCCCAGACGCGCCCGTCAAAAGGTGCTCGCAGACATCGGTCTCAATCAATTCAGGGATTACAATTGACGTATGCAACGCCTTCGCGACGCGGCCTTGTTGGGAGCCGATGATGAGCACCCGAGAAAACGCGCGATTGACGAAGCGCAGTCGATCGCAGACGTCGTCCAGATAGCGCTGGAGCAGGAAGTCGGGTGCGTCGGGGACGGCACGGGCTGCTGCGCGCCGACGCTGAGCACGCACCCGGCCGCGGTCGAAAAGCAGATGGTAGTTGGTCCTGTTCGCCGGCATCGCGACCTGCGTAAAGCCTGGAGTCCTACGCGGCGCGGCGGAGGGAGCGAATTCGCTGTCCCGGCCGAGCACGCCAAGAGCACGGCGGACAGTCTGTGAAATTGTCAAGGCCGCGGTGCGACTTTCGCCAGCACCGCGGCCTCCAATCCTTGTTGCGGTTTGCAGTTTTGGCGTCAGGTTCCTGCCGGTTCTTTGCTGGCTGCTAAGGTGAGAGCGGCCGGCGATGAGACCGGTTGGCCAGGGTCACGTTCCCGGCGACGCGCCTGCGGCGGTTGGAAAGCGCGGCGGGCGTGGAATTCGCAATAGGGCAAGCCACTGACCTTCTGCTTGCCGCAGAAATGGAAGTCGGGGAGTTGTGGATCGCCGATCGGCCAACGGCAACTGCATTCGGTCAACGTCTGGATCGATTTACGCTCAACGAGCGGGATGTCGAGTTCCTCGCCTTGGGCGAAAAATGGTTCGGCGTCTGGTGTATATAGCGCGCGCAGGGCTGGATTGCCGACCGTGGCAAATCGGGTCTTGGCGATGCGTTTTGCCGCAGCGGCGGCCATGGCGCGCGGTCGCGGACGGTGCGACTTCATGCGGGACGTGGTGGCGCGACCAGCCAGGCCCAGACGATGCACCTTGCCGATGACGGCATTGCGCGAGACGCCACCTAAGCGACCGGCAATCTGACTTGCGCTCAGGCCTTCGGCCCAAAGCTTCTTTAGCTGCTCGACGCGTTCATCGTTCCAGCCCATCGGACAACGCTCCTCGAAGAATAGCCTAGGGGCGGCGAACCCCGATGACGGCGCACACGGGCGCCCCAGGCCAGACCGACTTGCGCGAGCAGCAGGACAGCGCGTTACACACGCATCCAGGCGCATCGCTTGAGCCGATTGGCCGCGACATACGTCACGCAAACGCTAGAACTGGGGACGCAACAGACCGACGTGGCCGTTCGATACTCGCTCGAGATCGGCTTCAGGCTGTCGGCACGACAGGTACGCGCATCATGCAACGCGACCACAACGCCAAAAGCTACGGGATACGCTTGACGCGCACATGTGAGACGAACCGACAACTCCGGCTCGATTCGCCCGACGCGTCCGGGACACGCAACAAAAACCCGAGCCGCGGTGCGCTGCGACATGTCGTGTCCGGACGACAGAACACTACAACAAGTAGATTTCCGCCGACAAGCAACGGCCGCGCCCGACGGGGCCGTTGACAGTGACACGTGGCGGCGCAGCCACATTTC
>JAKALI010000352.1 GCA_021813195.1 Pseudomonadota bacterium | reverse complement strand
GTACTCGCGGCGCTCAAGGGTAAGACGCACTGGCACTTTGCGTCTCACGGCACCTTTTCGTGGAACGATGCCCGCCAGTCGGCCCTCGTCATGCACGGTGGGGAACGGCTCAGCGTGGGCCGCTTGCTGGAGACGGAAGGCCTTGGCCGTCCCCGTCTTGTCGTGCTGTCAGCCTGCGAGACCGGCCTTTATGATATCGACCGTAATCCCGATGAATTCGTCGGACTGCCGGGAACCTTCACCGCGCTCGGGGCGGCCGGCGTTCTCGGAACGCTGTGGCCCGTTTCGGACAAAGCCACCGCACTGCTGATGGCCAAGTTCTATGAATTGCACATCGGAGCCAAACTGCCCCCGCCGACCGCGCTGTGGAAGGCGCAGCTTTGGCTGCGCGAGGCGACCAACGCAGACTTGAAGGCATATGCAAAGGTCGCCGCCGCCCAGGGCCGGCTGGAGGCGCGGCACTTGGCCGAGATCGAGGACGCGCTAAGCGAGACGGGCATGCAGCGGTCACGCAACTCGAACATCATCGAGTGGATCACGTCCTTCGCCAAGGGATCTAAGAGCGACGGTGCGGAAGCTCTCGCGCGCCCCTACGCGCATCCGTACTTCTGGGCGGGGTTCATCTATACGGGGCTGTAGGTGATGACGTTGACGGTGCTGGCAGACTCGGAACTGAAGCGCGAGGTCTTGCAGGTAACCGGTGGCCGCCAGACGCCGTGGATCGCCAGGAACCAGATGGTCGGCGAGGTGCCGTTGTTTTGAGTACGAGTGCAAGAAGCCAGATCGACGGATAGTGGCTCAGGTCGAGAGGAGCACCATGTTTCGAAGGTATGTTCTCGCGCTATCCATTTTCTGTCTGGCGCTGCCCGTCTTGCCATACGTTGCAGGTTCGCAGTCTCTGGAACAAGCCCGTGCGATGTCGAGGCAGGTCGATCAGCTTGTCCGCGCCGGGCGCTATGCAGAGGCGTTACCGATCGCAGAAGCGGCGGCCGGCGCTTTCGCCGGGGCCGGCGGGGCTCCGAGCGAAGGCTTGGCGAAGTCTTTGAACACCTTGGCCCTGATGTACAAGGAGCTTCTGCGTCTCGACGAAGCGGAGGCGACATTCGATCGCTCGCTCGCGGTCATCACGCAGGTCTTCGGACCGGACCACAGCAATGTCCGTACTACATTGCGCAACATCGCGGCCATCCAGATGGACCGCGGCCGCCTTGGAGACGGCGAAAGCACTCTGAGACGCGCCCTGGAAAGCGCGGAGCGAAGCAAGGGAGTGAACAGTTTCGACGCGGCCAGTTTTCTGATCGGCCTCGGTGTGGTTTATCTGACGATGGAGCGACTTGAGGAAGCGCGAGCGGTCTACGAGCGTGCACGCAACATCGCAACCATTACCGGGCAGTCGTCCGGACCTGTCATGGCCTCCGCGCTGCAGGGCCTGGCTTCAGTAGCGAAGCTGCAGGGGCGATGGAACGATGCGCGACAGATCTTGGATAGCGTATTGCGGCTGGACCTCGGTAGCAGCGAACTGCGGAGCCGATCATATCCAATCCGCTATGGTGCGCTTGACGACATGATCGGCACAATGAAGAATATTGCGGAAGCCGACGAAAAGCTCGGGAATGTTGAGGCCGCCGAAGCCGGCTACCGCCGAGCGCTGGCGACTGCCGAGCGCGAGCTGGGCGCCGGCAATCCGGCCACGTTTTCGGCCCTATCGACAGTCGGAAATTTCCTCCTGAGGATGGGCCGGGCAGCCGACGCGGAGCCATTTCTGAGGCGGGCGTTGCGGGAAAACGAAGCGCATTACGGGCAGGGCAACCACTTGGCCGGTTACTACATCGATAGCCTCGCCGATAGTCTTCGCGCCCAAGGCAAGATTGCCGAAGCTATGGAGCTGATCCAGAGACCGGCGGGGGGACGCGACCGCAACAAGCTCGTGCATCTTCGGGTACTGCAAGCCGCGGGGACGGCCGGACTCTTGAGGAGGGACTTCGCTGTCGAGGCGTCGTTTCAGGCCGTTCAGCAGGGACGCAAGTCTGCGGCAGCCGCCGCGATCTCGAGCCTAGCGGCCCGATTTGCCGCTGGGACCGATGCTCTTGCCGCTTTGATTCGAGCCGAGCAGGACCTCGCCGTTGAGAGCGAAAAGCTGGTGCGGGCATTGGTAGAGGCGGCGTCGGTAGAACCTAGTCGCCGCGATTTGGCGGCTGAACGTCGAACACGCCAGCAGCTCGAAACCGTCAACGCCGAGCGTCAGCGGCGAAATCAGGAGTTGGTCGCCAGGTTCCCTCGCTACGCGGCGTTGAACCAATCCCAGACGCTGACGCTGCAAGACGTTCGCAGTCTCCTGGAGCCCGATGAGACGCTTATCGTCTACGATTTCGATACCGTCAGCTTCGGATGGGCGATCAGCAAGACGCGATCAGAGTGGGTTGCGCTCGACGTCACTGATGGCCAACTGACCGATGCTGTCACAAGAATCCGCCAGTCGCTGACGTTCGAGCGGGATCTGCCGTTTGACATGCATGCAGCGCACGACCTTTACCGGAGGCTGTTCGCACAATTCGAGGCTACGGGGGCGCTGGAGCGGCGAATGCTCATCGTGGCCAACGGCGCGCTTACGAGCCTGCCCCTCCAGTTGCTAATACCGAGACCAGTGAAAGACAGTCTCGAGGACACGGAATGGCTGGTTTCCCGTCATGCCATCGGCATTCTGCCGTCCGTCGCCTCTCTTGCCGCGTTGCGCCAGACAGGCGCTGTGCAAGCTCCGCGCTCGTCGATGATCGCATTCGCCGATCCAATATTCGACAAGGCGGCGGTGAATAGCTCCGAACGGCGCGCTAGAGGCGCGTCTCCGAAGCGGCCGTTGTTGACCCGCCTATACAAGGGCAAACAAGTCGATCTGGACGAGCTTCGTCGCTTGCAACAATTGCCGGGCACACGACGCGAGGTGGACGCCATCTCCAAAACCATGGACGGACCAGTCCAGGTTCTGATGGGGGTGCAAGCTACCGAAGCAGCGGTCAAGAGAAGCTTACTTGACCGATATCGCATAGTATACTTCGCGACGCACGGTTTGATGGCTGGCGACCTCAAGAGCCTCGACCGCCAAAAGGCGGAGCCAGCGCTGGCTTTGACGGTACCGGAAATCGCGACGGCGGACGATGACGGCCTCTTGCAGGCCAGCGAGATTGCTGGGCTCAAGCTGGATGCGGAATGGGTTGTCCTTTCTGCGTGCAACACGGCCTCCAGCCAAGGCCCCGGAGCCGAAGCCCTTTCAGGATTGGCGCAGGCCTTCTTCTATGCTGGAGCACGATCACTCGTGGTGTCGCATTGGGACGTCAGCGACGACGCGACTGCGACTTTGATGGCCGACGTTTTCAAGGTCAAAGCGAGCGCGGCGGGTGTAGGAAGCCTCGAAGCATTCCAACAGGCGCAGATCAGGATGTTGTCGGAAGCTCGAACAGAAGACGATCGCCACCCTCGGCGCTGGGCACCATTCGTTGTTGTCGGCGAGGCGCGGGGCGCGCAGTAGCTCAAGCCCGAGGAGACCGCCGCCATCGAGTGGCTTTACGCGGAGAGTTCCCTGATGGTCCGCAGTAGTTCCCTGTTCCGAAGAAAAATTTCCCTGCTACGCCCGCAAAATACCCTGTTCCGTTCGCAGGGAATTCCAGCGCTAAGCAGCGGAAATCATGTAGCAATTCGGCGACCATAGCCTCGAAACACCCCCAGAGAACAAGGAAATACCCTGTTCCGGCGCAATTCCCGACCCGAGACCCGTTCGCTCACGACTGCCTCCACCGCCACCTAACTAATTGATGTCGCTAATAAAAGCGTGTTTCGAGGCGGGATTCGAACTTCGCCCGCAGTGTCCGCGGGTTACGTGGTCGCAAAACCGATGAGTGGTCGACCGAGACGGTTTCGGTGCGGCTGCCGGGCGCCGTTTCGGGCCCGTGTCTCTTTGCGGCCAAATTGTCGTACGACTTGGGCGATGTGATCACCGGCCGGCTGGGACACGATCGCGCCATTCAGCGCAGGGAAAAACCGTCTCTCGCGGCTACGTGCGGCCGAAGCGGGAGCGTGTGGGCCAACGCCGGATCACCCATTCCGGGTTTAGGTGTCGAACATGGGGCGTGCGAGGCGATCAGGGCCGGCCGGCTGCGAGCCGCAACCGCTGTTCGCTCCAAGCCAATGACAGCCGCGTGTCCGCCATGAGGTTAGTCGTGTGCAAAGTCGTGCCGTAACGTGTCCCAAGGATTCCCGGGAAGGCAAGCTATGCCGAGTGTCGGACTCCTTATCAAGCAGCCGCTCCCAAATCGCACGACTCGGGGAACTGAATGACCCTCGACGACATCATCCACGAGCTTCGCACCTCGGCCGGCGTGCCGAAGGAGGCGCTGCGCGCTGGCGTCGCGGAAGCCATCGAGCTGCACCCGCGCATCGACGCCCTCGCGGCGAAGCTCGTCGACGGCGTTTGGCTTCTGCCCGAGGACGAGCAGCTCCTGTTCTATGGCCTGCATGTTATGGCCGCCGCGCGCGACACCGCGATCTGGCCGCGGCTCGTCGACATTTTGAAGCTCGCTGACGCCGACATCGACCGCACGTTCGGTGACGGCGCGGTCGAGACGCTCGCGAGGCTCATCCTGAGTTGCCATGCCGGCGAGCCGGCGGAACTGCTCGCGCTCGTCGCTGACGGGCAAGTCGGCTGGCACGCAACGTGGGCGCTCTTCCAGGCCATCGCGCGCCTCGCGATCGACGGCAGCCTCGATCGCGCGCTTGTCGCCGCCACTCTCGCCGACTTCGAGCGTGAGGAATTGGCGGACGAGGACAACCTCGCCTGGATCGGTTGGATCGACGCCATGAGCCACGCCGGTCTCGCCGACCTTGAGCCGGCGCTTCGGCGGGTCTGGCAGAAGCGCGTGTGCGCACACCATACCGATACAGACCGCGCCGAGACGCTGAGGATCCTGGCCGCGGCTGCTGCCGATCCGGGCGACGCGCACGAGCTTGACCGGGGCGGCATCTGCGTCATCGACGATCCGGTCGAGGCGCTGCGGTGGGTGGAGCGAATCCAGGAGACGGGCGAGGGTGAAGGCGAGGCCGCCGGCGATCCTCGCATGGGTCTCACCGAAGACGAAGTCGATTGGCTTGGTGGCTTCCTGACAAGCACACAGGTGCCCGATAGTGCCATGGGCCTGGAAATGGTCGACGGCTTTTTCACCGCGCTCATCGCCGGACCGGATGTCGTTCGCCCCTCGGCCTATCTCGACGTGATCTGGGGTGGCGTCGAGCAGGATGCGCCGGCGTTCGACACCAAGGAACAAGCCTAATACTTGATTGGCCTCGTGA
>JAKALI010000351.1 GCA_021813195.1 Pseudomonadota bacterium | reverse complement strand
ACCAGTGCATACGCGCTCGCGTAGGCCCATTTAACCTCGGCCTCGGCGAGTGTAAGCGCCGGAGCAAAAATCCTCACTGAAGCGGCCGAATAGGTCGGCTGCGCCGGAGTAAAAATCCGGCAGGCGCAAGCTCTCTGCCTGATTCGGGCAGAGGGTGAGGGATGAAGGACGTGGAACTTTACGCGAAGGTACGTCATGCGGTTTGCATCGAGGGCTTAAGTAAGCGGGCAGCGGCGAGACGGTTTGGAATCGATCCGAGGACCGTCGACAAGATGTTGGAGTTCTCGGTGCCGCCGGGCTACCGGCGCTCGAAGCCACCGGTGAAGCCGAAGCTGGGCCGGTTCATCGCGGTTATCGACGGCATCCTGGCCGGGGACAAAGCCAGGCCGATGAAGCAGCAGCATACAGCGAAGCGGATATTCGAGCGGCTACGCGACGAGCACGGCTTCACGGGCGGGATTACGATCGTGAAGGATTACGTGGCGGGCTGGCGTCAGCGATCCCAGGAGATGTTCGTGCCGCTGGCGCATGCGCCGGGACATGCCCAGGTCGATTTTGGAGAAGCGATCGGGATCATCGGCGGCGTGGAGCGCAAGATCCACTTCTTCGCATTCGACCTGCCGCACTCCGACGCCTGCTTCGTGGCGGCCTATCCGGCGGAGACGACGGAAGCGTTCTGCGACGGCCACGTGCGGGCGTTTGCCTTCTTTGGCGGGGTGCCGAAGTCGATCCTGTATGACAACACCAGGATCGCGGTGGCCCGCATTCTCGGTGACGGCTGTCCGCCGTTTCCAGGCCGAGCAGATCGCGCAAGGTACGCAGCCGCCAAAGATGAACACGCAAGCCTCGGCCCTGCGCTTCTCGCTCAGCATCACATCACATGCGGTCGCGCCGATCTCGCCCATCAGATTGCCCGCACGCATTACCCTCGGAAACCGCCGCGTGTGCTCTCACCCGAGGATGTCGCGCGCCTGCTCGATGCGGCGCCAGGCCCGGGTCTGAAGTACAAGGCGGCCTTGAGCGTGGCCTATGGTGCGGGTCTTCGAGGCGGCGAGGTCGCCATGCTGCGCGTAAGCGACATCGACAGCCAGCGCATGCTAACCTTCCGCGTCAAGAACTATCGTGTCGACGGCGCTGCGCGATATACCACGATGGCCCTCGACGTCGCAGAGTTCATCCGCCGCTTCCTTCTCCACGTGCTGCCAAAGGGGCAGCATCGCATCCGTCATTACGGCCTGTTCGCCAACGGCACACGCATCGACAATATCGCGCTCGCACGCAAACTGCTCGGCGTGACCGCGGTAGAGATCGCGACCGCTGCGGCGGGGCCGACGCACGATCACGAAGCCACTAGTGCAGCGGCGGCGACTGCCGAGCCCGAACCCTACAGGCCGACTTGTCCGTGCTGCGGCAGCAAGATACGCATTATCGAGGTCTTCCGGCGCGGTCAGACGCCCCGCTACAAAGCCTCGCCGCATCCGCCATCGATCCGGATCGATACCTCATGACCATAGCGCTAGAAGCTCAGCAAAACGATAATGCGTCGAGTTGGTCACAGGCCGGCTTCGCAGAACCTCTGCCGATTCATCGCCCATGCAGCCGTCGCAGGCCCCGCGGCCGCTCTGAATCGCACCATCCCCGCTTGTCGCGAGCTCCTCGCTCGCCAAACACAAGTCCAGCCGACGCCATCATCACTTCGTCCACCCCAGACCAAATCCCCAAATACCCATAGCGATCGCGGCACCGCCACGCTCCACCTCCCGCGGGTTCCTTCCCTGCAGGCTTCCGGACGCCGGCCCCGTGGCATCGTTCGCGAGGGCCGGCATCCGGAACCCTTAACAATAACGGCACTTTGGTCTTCCGCAGTGGAGCATTGCCACGCCGATCAAAATAGCATAGCCATCCCCCAGCTATCCCTTTGCGGAAAAATGAATTCTGCTCTCAATGCGGCGCTCGCTAATCCCAATTCTAATTTTAGTTGGCGCGTTTGCTGCGTTTCCATATTTATTGCATAAGTCATTTCCGCTCAGATTGCCGGCCGCGCAGTTTGTTATTCATAAAGTCCCTCGCCGGTTGCCGGATTTTACCTTTTCGGACGGTTCGGGACGCAGTCCTACTTTAAACCAGTTCCGAGGAACTTCCATTTTGGTTAACGTCTGGGCGACTTGGTGCCCTCCGTGCAAAGAGGAGATGACCTCGCTCGATCACCTTGCACTACTCCTGGCGAACAAAGACATAAAGATCGTACCCATTTCGATTGATGTTTCTGGGGCTACAACGGTGCGGACCTTCTATAAGACGTTAGGATTAAATCATCTTTTGCTTTACGTTGATCCCTCAAAGAGAGTTATGGACGCGCTTCGGATAACGGGCATTCCCACCACCCTCCTGATAGGACGCGATGGGCGTGAAATTGGACGAATGATTGGGCCTGCACAATGGGATACACCTGGTAGCGTGAAACGTATTCTAGAATACGCTGGCCAGTAATCAATTGCTTCGCCCGTTGCAGTGAGGTGGTCCCGGTTGTTTGAACAGCATTTCCACGTCGATAAGTGGAGCCTCTGCCAGGGTTAGGCTGCCGCGCGGAACGGCAGTTGATCGAAGTAGACTTGATCGGGCGTGGTGCCGTCAAGGCTCGAATGGGGCCGGACGGTGTTGTACAACAAAACGTAAGAACGCCCACAATACCGAGTTTCGCGAGCTGGTGTATCGCTGGCACCCATGGTCGGGTCTTCAGGTTTGCATTCACGATGAGATTGAGCGTCGGGACGGCGTTTCTTTCCGGTGCGGTCTGAACGCTTCCGACTCAGAGCGGTGGCTGGAGATCCCGGCGTGGATGTTTGACCGGTCGACCTGCGCCGGTGTCCGTCTGGATACGAAGCCCCGCACCAACTTGGCTACGTTGGCGACGCTGGCGGCCCTTTTACGGGATTTTCTGAACAGAGGCTCCGCAGCATCGGACGCAGCCGTTTCGGGCGTATCACCTCTCTGTGGCGACCAGAATCGGGGAGAGGTCCATGCCAAGCCAGAACAGACGGAGGTCGGCACACCGAATCGTGCCGCAGCAAATCGACCTGTTCGCAGGGGATGCGCCAGCGGCAAGCGGTATACCGGCGTGGTCTGGATTGCCGAGGGAGACGCAAGCGGCATTGACCACCCTGATGACCCGGCTGATCTTAGATCATGCTGCCAATCGCCGGATCGGCTCGCAGGAGGACGGTCATGATCTCTGACAAAATCCGGCCCCACCATCTGGAGCGCAATGCGATCCTCTACGTTCGCCAGTCGTCGGCGCATCAAGTTTTGCACAACCGCGAGAGCAGCGCGCTGCAAAACGCGATGCGCGATCGGTTGACCACCCTTGGCTGGTCCGAGATCGAAGTGATCGACGATGATCTTGGCCGTTCTGCTGCGGGTAGCGTTCCGCGTGCCGGCTTTGAGCGGATGGTGGCGCAAGTCTGCCTCGGCAAGATTGGCGCCGTCGCGGCGCGCGAAGTCTCGCGGTTTGCCCGCAACAGCCGGGACTGGCAGCAACTGATCGAGATGTGCCGCGTCGTCGATACCGTGCTGATCGATCAGGAGACGGTCTATGCGCCCCGGCACGGCAACGATCGGCTTTTGCTTGGTCTCAAGGGCAGCCTCAACGAGTATGAACTCGACCTGCTGCGACAGCGTTCGCTGGCGGCCCGTTATGAGAAGGCGCGCCGCGGCGAACTCGTCGTCAGTGCACCAGTGGGCTTTGTCAAAGCAGGAGATCGCTACGAGAAGGACCCCGACCGCCGCGTCCAGGAGGCCATCAGCCTGGTCTTCGATAAAGTCGCGGAGCTCGGCAGTGCCAGGCAAGCTCTGCTCTGGTTCCTCGAGCATGGCCTCGATTTGCCGGTGAAGGGCAAAGATGGCGAGACGGTCTGGCGGCGTCCAAACTATGCAACCATCCACCGGATGGTCGAGAATCCCATCTACGGCGACGCCTACGCCTATGGTAAGACGGCTGTCGTGGCGGGTTATGATGGGGCGCGCGTCAAGACGAAGATCCATCGCAAGGCACGCGGCGATTGGCTGGCGCTGATGCCGAACACCCATGAGGGTTACATCAGCTGGGAGAAGGCCGAAGCGATTCGCACCATGGTCAGCAGCAACATTCCCACCAGCCGCCATCACGGAGCGCCAAAGCACGGCGATGCCTTGTTGGCAGGCCTGATCCGTTGCCGCCGATGTGGGCGTAAATTGACGCTTCGCTACTCGGGAGCAAAGCATCACATCCCGCGCTACAGCTGCATGCGCGGCTGGATGGACAATGGCGAGCCGCGCTGCATCGCCTTCGGCGGATTGCGGGTTGATGACGCCATAGAGGATGCCCTTCTGACGGTCGTGGGACCCGGTGCCATTGCGGCCGCTGTTGCCGCCGAGGAGGAAGCCAACAAACGGCGGGATCAGGTACGAGAGGCGCTTCAGCGCGATCTCGAAGCGGCGCGCTACACCACCGATCGCGCCTTCCGCCAATACGACGCCACTGATCCGGCCAATCGGCTGGTGGCCGGCGAACTGGAGGCGCGCTGGAACAAGGCTCTGGCCCGCGTGGCGGAGGTAGAAGGAAAGATCGCCACCCATGACGCAGCCACGGTCTCACCCGCCGCCGATCCTGTGGCGCTCGCTACGCTGGCGGCCGACCTCAAGAGTGTCTGGACCGCGCCGACGACGGATGCCCGGCTGAAGAAGCGCATCGTCCGCACCGTCATCCAGGAGGTGGTCGCCGACATCGATGCTGCAGCCGCCGAAATTATTCTGCTCGTCCACTGGGGCGGCGGGGTTCATAGCGAAATACGCCTGCCCAGACGGCGGCGCGGACAGCGCACCAGTACAGCCGCGGATGTAATCGTCGCTGTACGCCAGTTGACCTTGATTGCCAGCGACGATCTCATCGCTGGCGTCCTGAATAGAAACGGCCTGCTGACCGGCTATGGCAATCGCTGGACACGCGAACGTGTCACATCGCTGCGCTCGCATTACCGCATCCCCGTACACAAGCCCGCCGAAGACGGCATCGAGCCGTGGCTCAACTTGAGCGACGCCGCGCAGCTTCTGCACGTCGCGCCCAAGACGATTCGATTGGCCGCCAAGGCCGGCGAGATCGAGGCCCTTCACCCATTGCCTGACGGTCCGTGGATCTTCAGCCGCGCCGTCCTGGCTACCTCATCGGCAAACGCCATCACCGAGCGCGCACGCCGAAACCCAAAGCACCCCGCGGGATCGAATCCCGATCAGCAAAACCTGTTCTCTTCAATCACATAGACAGATGGGTGTTGTGATGCGCGCTTGTAGTGAACACGCCAGTTCTC
>JAKALI010000350.1 GCA_021813195.1 Pseudomonadota bacterium | reverse complement strand
GTCGAGGCACCTGAAATCGTCCGTCCATTGCGGATCAACTGCCAACCTGCGCGAGCGACGCCGATCGGATCGACGCCGCCGTGGTCGTCGAAGCGGCGATCTTCGAAGGCTTTGAGGATCTCGAAGTATCGCGGATCAACGTCCTCGACCTCGAGCGGCATGCGCCAGCGGCCGTCCGGCGTCGTAAAAGCACGCAACAGTTTGCCGTTACGGTCGACGACGATCGTTGATTGGCCCTCCGCGGCCTCGAGAGGCGGGGGGCCGAGCTGCGATTTGGCAATCTCGATTGCCGCATACCCCGCAGCGGTCAGGCCAGCGAACGCCGCCAATCCGATCACGGCCGCGCGTGCGAAGCGTGCTGGCTTCGCACGCGGCGGCTGTGGGTGGTCTCGTGTCGGATCGGGACTGCGGCGTAGCCTCATCGCTCTCACTCAGCGTGGCGCGATCGTGAGCCTGCCCGACGCCGAACGTGCGTAGCGTTCCGGCCGGTACATGTCCTCCACGGTGGCGGCCGGGTGGACGAAGTCTCCCGCAGTCACCGCCCGAACGACGTAGGCCACGGCCGCCATGGGCTTGCCACTCGGGTTTGCGGTCACGGGGCTTTCGGCTTCCTCCGCGGCCCCCTCTTCATCTCCCGCGGAGGCGGCTTGCGTGGAGGATGCGCGGCCTGAGAAGTCGAAGGCGGCAACGAAGCGGTCATCGCGGAACTCGCTGTGACGCGGTACGAGGCTGGCCTTCAGCCACTCGAGCCCGGCAATCGCACCCGATTCGATGAGGCGGGGATTGTCGATCTCAAGGCCCGCGGGAACTCGGTCCACGACGAGCACCTGACCCTGGGCTTCGTCGCTTTCCACTTTGATGACGGCGACGAGGCGGTCGTTCTGCTTGAGTGCCGCGGTGCCGCCCGTGGCGCTGTCCAGCGTGACGGGTTGGCCATCGAGCGTGTAGTAGCTGCGGGTGATGGTAAATCCCTTGGAGATTGCAGGCTCTGGCGTCATCGCAGCCCCCATCACGGAGATGACGGCATCGACGGGGGTTTCGCCATCATTCGTGATCACCACGCCAGACTTGAGTTGCTCCAGCGTCAGACTGCGCACGACGTTGCCTTGAACCTCAGTGCCGTCGATCGTGATGCGAGTCGCGCCTGCACTGTCGGCGAGCGCGTGAGCGGCAAGAAGCATCCAGGCCTGTTCCTGCGTCGACGTATACGTTCGTGCTTCGAAGGCGCGCACCAGGACATCGACGAGACGCGGGGCCTCCGCGCGTGACAGGCCGGTTTCCACGGCAAGCGTCACCAGGGCTGCCCCATCGCGCAACGGTGAGCCGTAGTCGTCGCGTGCGCTGGCAAGTGTCGCCGACTTGTCGTCGATCATGCCGAGCGCGGCGTTGAAGACGCGTTCTGCGCGCTCTTTGTCGCCGACCATCGAGAGCGCCGCACCGAGCTGGGCCCGCGCCAGCGGCGTTGCGAGTTGATCGAGCTTTTCATCTGCCAGGTAGCGTAATTCCCCCATCGGTGCGCGGCCATTGCGGGCAAGGACGTAGAGCGCATATGCCCGCTGCGGTGCTGACTGCGGGTTGTCGTCGGCGTAGGAGATGAAGTTTTGCAGCCGATCGAGGGCCTGGGCGAACGGGCGCTCGCGAACGGTGAGGCCGGCCTCCTTGGCGCGCGTCAAGAAGTCTGTCACGTAGGCGGTCAGCCACATGTCGGCTTGCGAGGGGCCCCACACGCCGAACGCGCCCGAGCCATCCTGCATTTCGAACACGCGTTCGATGGCATCTTGGACACGGTCCTTGATGGTCTTGTCTTCCGCAAGGCCAATGCTGGCGGCAACCGCGTTGGCGTAAACGAGCGGCAAGGCGCGCGAGACGGTCTGCTCCGCGCAGCCGTAAGGATAGCGATCGAGCGCCGTCAGCAGGCCCGGAACGTCGAGGCGTGCCGTGGTGCCCACGCTGATGTTGACGCGTGTGCGGTTGGCGATGAGACCGGCGAGCAGATCGCTGCCCAGCGTGATCTTGCCGCCGTTGGGCTTCAGCAAACTGATGGTCGTGCGCCGGATGTCTCCCGCCGGTGGCTTGACGTCGAGGGTCAAGCGCCGCGCAACTGAGATCTCGCCAGGCCCCGTCACCGTCACGTCGTAGACGTGCTGGCCGACCGCAGAGGGCTTCAGGCCGAGACGTTCACTCTTGCGCTCGCTTGTTTTGAGGGCAAGCGGCCGGCTCAGGAGCTGCTCGGGAGAGCCAGTCGAGGCGTCTTGCGGGAGTCGGCTGACGGCAACCGTGTAATTGCCGTCCGCACCCTCGACGTTGTGAACGGAGAGGTCGATCTGAGCTTCATCGCCGAGTGTCAGGAAGCGCGGTGCCGAGACGGTGAGAGCGACCGCGTCGCGGACGATCACGTCCGTGCTGGCATGGCCAACTTTGTCCCTTGTCCACGCCACGGCCATGACGCGCACCGTGCCGTTGAAATTCGGCATGGCGAACTCAACCGCAGCGGTTCCATCGCCGTCCACTTTCACAATGCCGGAGAAGTGCGCGACGGTTTCTTCCACTGGTGGGCTGCCACGCAGGCCTTCGTCTTCCATGCCGTCGCCACCCGACCGCATCCGCCCGCGTTCCGCGCGCATGCCGTCGATCAACCGACCATAGAAGTCACGGATGTCCATCGCGAGTTTGCGTTGAGCATAGAAGTGCCGCTCTGGCTCCGGCGTCTGATACCGGGTCAGATTGAGAATGCCCACGTCGACGGCTGCGATGGTGACACGGGCCTCCTCACCGCTTGCAAGCCCCGAAATCTTGACGGGAACCTTGAGTGTGGCGCCGGATGCGATCTTTTCGCTTGTGTCGAGTTTGACGGCGAGCGTGCGTGGCGCCTGATCGATGCTGATCCAGGCCACACCGATGGAGCGACTCGGCATGCGCTTGGCGGTCTCGTCCATCGGCCGATAGAGGAGCGCCGTCGCGTATGCGCCAGGTCCCCAATCACTGCCGACGGCGATTTCCACCTCGCCGCCACCCTTCGGGATTTCGACCTCGCGCGTTGACTTGAGGTTTTGTCCGAGCACGGTGATGAGCGCTTTGCCGCCGTGTCGCGTGGCAATTCTCAAGCGCGCCGTCTCGCCCGCTTTATAGCTGGCCTTATCGAGGGCAACGTCGAGAATTTCGGGGCTCTCGGCGTTGTCGGCGGTTGCAACCCAGCCGGCGTTGAATTCCACGCTTGTCTCGGGGCCTGCCGGTCTGGGATCGCGGACAACGAGTTCAAAGCGGCCGTAATCGACTTGGGCTGCGATTTGCACGACCTTGTCTGCCAGCGTATCAAGCGTGCCGCTCGCCACCTTGCGGCGCAAGGTCTGCGGCTCGAAGGTCCACGAGCCGTCGCGGCTGTACCACTGCCACGTCGTCTCTAGACGCTGGAGTTCCCACACCAAGCCGTTTGTTGCGATCTGGCGACCGGATGCATCGAGGGCAACGACTTCGAAGGTCGCTTGTGCACCTTCGCCAGGACCGTTGTCGCCAAACAGAGGCTTCACGCCGATGCGCGGCTGGGCAAGATCGACCGGGATTGTGATCGCGCGCTCAATGAAGCGGCCGCTGACCTCCTTGAGACGCACCATGACCTGGGCTTCGAGCGGCTGAGCCGTGGGCTCGATCGCGGGCAAGCTCACTTTGATGGTCGCCGAGCCGTCGGCATTCGTGGCGGGTAAGCGGTCCAAGGTCTGGCGCGCCGGGGACATGCGCTCGCGGGCCAAGCCGAAGCGGAATCCAGGTAAGTTCGCAAGACCACTTGCCGCGGGCCGCACGACGATATCGCCTTCGAGCGCCAGACCGGCAGCGGGCGGGCCGTAGAGATAGCGCCCTGAGACGTCGATCGTTGCCTCTTTGTCGGGCATCAGCGCGCCATCGCGGGCTGCGAGGGTCATGTCGAGGCGTTCGGGGACGTAGTCCTCCACGAGGAAGGAAACCTGCGCGATGGCATCAGCCTTCGGATCGGTGTGGAGCTTGGCGCGCCAGGTGCCCGTCATGGCGCTGCCACTCAAGGTGACGCGCCTGGTCCGCCCGCCCAGACCTTCATCGCTCAGAGCGAAGCGGGCGTGCTCGACGCCGTCTGGACGTGACAGGATCAGCGTGACGGGCAGGCTGACTGCAACACCTGCCGCGTCGCGGACGAGCGCGGTAATGTTGACCTCTTCGCCCGGCCGGTAGACGCCGCGCTCGGTATAGAGGAACGCATCCACAGGCCCTGGCGCCTCGCGGCCCTTGACCCCGCGGTCGGAGAGATCAAACGCGCTCGTCGTGAGATCAAGGAACGCATATTCGCCGGTGCTGCTCTCCGCAATGAGTAGCGCGGGCTGCAAGCCGCCTTCACCGCGCGTGAGACCGGCATCAAAGCGCACGTGACCCGCAGCGTCGGATTGCGTGGTTCCCAAGATTTCATTGTTGCGGGCGACAAGCTTGACGGAAATCCCCTTCAAAGGTGCGGCCTCTGCAAGCGAGCGCACGAAGGCGTCGACGCCCTCGTCTCCAGTGAAGGCTGTGAGACCCAAGTCGGAGACGATGAACCACTGCGAGGCTAAGGCGCTCCAGCTCTCGCCGTCTGCGCTATCCCCCGGCCGGCCGATCATGACATACGCGCCCGGTTTGAGGGCCCCGACGGTTTCATTTAGGGGCACGGCGGTCGTCACCTCTTCGTTCAGGCGCACGGCCACGTCCATGGACCCTTCGTAGACTTTCTCGCCCGTGCGCGAACGCAGGGTGTCCAGGTCGTATGCGTAGAGTTGGCGGTCGATATCGCCGTTGCCGATGGCTGAAGCGAGAGAGCGATCGCCAATGCGATAGATTTCGAGATCGACGCGCTGCGTATTGACGCTGACGACAGGGATGCCCTGCTGCCCGCGGCTCGGCAAAACGTAGTTGCGCCCGGTGAAGCGCACGGTTGGTTTGCGGTCGGGGACGTACACGACGAGGTTGATTGGCTTTGCGATGGCCTCTCCTACGTCTGAGGGCAGACCAGCGCGAATCTGGATTTGATAGCGCGCGCCGTGGGTCAGCCCTTCCACACACAGTTGCGAGCCTTCCGCTGAGACGTTCTGAGGGTCCTTGCCGTCGACGCTGACAAATCGCGCGAAGTCAACTTCGGTCCGCGACAGATTTTCCGAGAAGATGGCGCACATCCGCGGCGAAGCGGCCTCCGCCTCGGCGCGGTAATCGGTCATGCGAAAGACATGCTCGGCTTGCAGCCGGTCGTACGTCGCACGCACGACCGGGTTTTCGGCAAGTGCCAGGCTGATTCGCAAAGCATCGATCGCCGGGCGCCAGTAGGAGCGCTGTTCGAGGGCTGTGCCGAGAA
>JAKALI010000349.1 GCA_021813195.1 Pseudomonadota bacterium | reverse complement strand
TGCTGTCCCCGGCACGCGATAAACAACGGGGGTAAGGGGGCGTGTGCCCAAAAACACCGCCACCTCTCCGTCGATGACCATCAAAGCACCGAAATGCCAAAATCCAATCAGTCCGCACCCACTCCGATGCCCACAGGCGTGCTCATGAAATATCCGGGCTAACACTCGTCGCCGTCATGCTGCCTCTGACTGTATCGCGAATGCCGGCCACAGAGCGAAAAGGCACCCATGAACTTGCCGCCGAATGGCTGAATGCCAGAGTGCCCGGCGGCACATCAGTTGGCGCCAACGATATCGGAGTTCTGTGCTTCTATTACGAAAAGGGACCGATCATCGACGGCGCCGGGCTGGTCACACCTGACGTTGTCGATCATTTGCGGCGCGGCGAGTACAGTTGGTACATCCGCGAGTATCGTCCCGCCTACTTGATGTTCATCGAGCCTCCGCGCTCACCGGTCGAGTTGTTCACGCACGAAGCGTGGTTTCAAAAGGAGTATGTGACCGACACGGTTATCGGAGATCATGGAAACGCAGTGAGAATCTGGCGGCGAGTCACTTCATGAGAATGCAGCAGCAGAACCAGATGTCGGAATCCCGGACCGTTGCCAGAGCAGCCTCAACAATCGGTTTCTCGTGCCGTGGAGGACGATACCGCAATTGCCCACTGCATGGGCATTGCTGTCGGAGCTCCCCCATTGGCGCCTGGCGTCACGGGCGCTCATCGCCGGTCAAATCTTCAATTGACGGAGGACATTGAACTCTGAATACTCACGAAGACGATGATGCCACATCAACCGTCCATGCGGAGGATCGAAGGGGACCATGGGCCTGCAGCATAGAGTGCGCCAGATCGGATTGGTCGCAGGGCCCGTGCTGGCGCTGGCGATCTATCTGGCGCTGCCCACCGAATACACGGATGCTGCCGGCAAGGTCGTGCCCCTGGCACAGGCCACGCGCGCCACGCTGGCGATGATGGCGTGGATGGCGGCGTGGTGGATGACGGAGGCGGTGGAGATTGAGGTCACCTCCCTACTCCCCATCGTCGCATTCCCAATGCTTGGCGTCATGCCGCTCGGCAAGACAACGGCGAACTACGGCGCCGACGTGATCTTTCTATTCCTTGGCGGCTTTGTCCTCGCCTCGGCGATTCAGCGCTGGGGGCTTGATCGCAGAATCGCGTTTCAGGCATTGAAGTGGGTCGGCACACGGCCGGCGGCGATTGTCGGGGGCATCATGGGCGCCACCGCCTTTGTCAGTATGTGGGTGTCGAACACCGCCACGGCGGCGATGATGGTGCCGATTGCTCTCTCCATTGTTGACTTGTCGCTGGTACGGCGCACCGGGAAGTCACTGGCCGAACACGGCGGCATTCCACAGGTCGATGTTGACGACCGGAATCTGGGATTGGGACTTCTTCTGGGTGTCGCCTATGCGGCGTCGATCGGCGGGCTGGGGACGATCATCGGCTCACCGCCCAATGGTATCTTTGTTCGTTTCTACGCCCAGACATACGGCGTGGAAGTGTCATTCTTCAAGTGGATGCTGGTGGGCATCCCGGTCATACTCCTGTTCTTGCCGGTTGCGTGGCTGCTCAACACGCGCGTGTTGTTTCCGATGAAGATGCGCGAGATCGAAGGCGGACGCGCCTGGGTCATAGAGGAGATCAGCAAACTCGGTCCATTGAACCGCGGCGAGCGCGCCACGACGGCGGTCTTCGCGGTCACCGTGTTCTTGTGGGTGTTTCGTCCGCTCCTGGCAGGCATCAAGCTTGGCGGCGTTTCGCCGCTGGCGGGACTATCGGATGCCGTGATCGCTGTCGCCGCCGCCATGGCACTCTTCATCATCCCCGTCGACCGCAAGCGGGGAGTATTTGTGACCGGCTGGGCCAGTGCGGTCAAATTGCCATGGGGAGTGTTGATCCTCTTCGGCGGCGGGATGGCGCTGGCCGCGGCCACCGAGGCGAATGGCGTCGGCGATTATGTCGGGAGTCTTTCAGGGGGCTTCACGGGGTGGCCGGCGATGCTTGTCGTGTTCATTGTGATCGCCGTGATGGTATTCATGTCCGAGCTGACCTCGAATACTGCTCAGGTTGCCACGATGTTGCCGATCCTCGCGGCGCTCGCTCCGGTCCTGGGCGTGAAGCCGATGTTCCTGCTTCTGCCCTCGACCATCGCCGCCAGTTGCGCCTTCATGATGCCGGTCGGCACACCGCCCAACGCGATCGTGTTCGGTACCGGGCTGGTACGCATGCCGCAGATGATGAAAGCCGGCTTCTGGCTGAACATCATCGGCATCGTGATCATCACCGCTCTCACCTATGTGCTCATCGTGCCGCTTCTTTCCGCGACTCAGTAGCGCGAGCGAGGAACGACGCCGGCATCATCCCGGAATGTCTGTTCAAATGGAGCTGACTCATGGCGATCGATTACACTGACGATGCCGGCAAGATTCGCGCCGATCAATTGCAGGGGTTCTTTGTCAATTGGAAGAACCCGCCCGATCCGCAAACTCATTTGAGGATACTGCGGGGTAGTGCCCGTGTCTGGCTGGCCATGGATGAGGGCCGGTGCGTGGGATTCATCAACGCGATTTCCGACGGTGTGTTTTATGCATTCATACCGCTGTTGGAGGTGCTGCCGAGCCACAAAGGGCACGGCATCGGATCCGAACTTCTTCGGCGGATGGTGGGCACATTGAATGAGATGTATGCCATCGACGTTGTCTGCGATGAAGACGTCATGCCGTTCTATCGAAAGCTAGGATTCACTGACTCTCACGCCATGATTCGGCGGAATCACTCCCGGCAAAGCGGATGACAGCCTTTGGCCCGTGGGGCAGAGGCACTTGTGCGTCCCGGGGCGTGGGCTTGACTCCCACATTGAGTTTGCCTTGGGTGGCGATAAATTAGCAATTCGTTGTCGTCCAATTACTTCTGGCGACGGCGGGAAAAATTCGGGGGTTGCCAGAGAATTTCGTTAGCAAGTAAATACTTGCTTGCGTATCAGAGGCAAGATGACAGAGCCAACACGCAAATCGACGGAAGTCCGCCGCCACGAACTCGTCGCGGCCGGCATGCGCATTCTCGCAGACGACGGGTCGCGCCAGTTCACAGCCGAACGATTGGGAGCGGCAATCGGGATAAGCGGTGGCACCATCTTCCGCCACCTCACATCCCTGGAGGAAACCCTCGACGCGATCGTGGACCGCATCGAAGAAATCATCTTTGCAGACTTTCCTCCAGATGCCGCCGATCCGATCACATCCTTGCGCCTCTTCTTTGAGAAGCGGGTAAACGTGATGCGAAAGCATCCTGAGGTCTCCCGGCTTCTGCTGACCCAAGGCCTGGTTCCAAACCTCAACTCACCGGCGCGAGCGGAGCGCCTTGACGAATTGAAACGGAGATCACAACGGTTCGTGATCGGTTGCCTGAACAAAGCGGCGGGAAACGGGCTTTTGGCTGACGACGTGAGACCCGCAGATGGGGCGCTACTCGTACTGGGCGCCATTCACGCAATTGGTCACATGCGGATTCGTTCCGGCCGGGCCGCCGGAGACGCGGATTTGACCGCGCGCACATGGACACTTCTGGAACGGGCCCTGATAGGTAACAGCGGCGCCGGGAGGTAATGCCGGTGCCGATTGATGCTTGTTCGTTTTCGGAGATTGGACTGTCAATCAAAGGAGGTTTGTCATGAAGAAGAATCAATTAACACGCGGGCTTGCGGTCGTAAGCCAGGTCCTGATGATCGGCGCGGTCCTCTTGATGAGCCGACCGGCGCAAGCGCACTGCGATTCCGAGGATGGACCCATCATCACGTCCATTCGGACGGCTCTCGCCGGGGGAGATATCACGCCTTTGCTCAAATGGATCACGCCCGCCGATGAAGCTCAGATCAAGAGTCTGTCTGAAAAAGTACGCGCCCTTCGAGTTCAGTCAGAAGAGGCACGCCCGATTGCAGATCAACTGTTCATGGAGACCTTCGTCCGTGTACACCGCGCGGCAGAGGGTGCCCCGTTCACCGGTCTGAAACCAGCCGGCAGTATCCCTCCGATTCTTGTGGCGGCTGACCAGGCGATGGAATCCGGAAACGTGCACACGCTCGCCGACAGTGTAGCCAGCGCCGTTCGCGCCGGCATCATCGCACGGTTTAATCACGCCCACGAACAGAGCAAACATAAGGATGAATCCGTAGCGCAGGGCCGCGAATTCGTCGAAGCGTACGTCACCTACGTGCATTTTGTGGAAGGATTGCACGAATACCTGGGAAAGGGCGAGTCGCATGCCCGTCCGGCCACAGAACAAGAACACGTTCATTAGGCAGAGTCGTTGGCACATACAGTCCCCGTCGGGGTCTGGAAGGGAGAATGCAGTGAATCGATTTGAAAGCAATCAAACCGTCGGCGAGATCGTGACACAGGAACCCCGTCTGTCACGGGTCTTTGAAACTCTTGGGATCGACTACTGTTGCGGCGGGAAGGTGTCGCTGGACGATGCCTGTCGGAGCCGATCGCTCGACCCGCAGGTAGTGCTGTCACAGTTGGCCGAGGAGAGCAGTCGGGCCTCAGGCACTCCTCCACGGGTTGACCCGGCCACCATGTCTTTAATCGCCCTCGCCGATCACATTGAGCAGACACACCACGTCTTCGTGAAGACGGAGACCCCACGGCTGCGCACATTGGCGGAAAAAGTGGCCTCGGTCCATGGAGAGCGTGACGCGCGCTTGCTCACCGTGCGCGACACTTTCGACGGTCTTGCCACGGAAATGACCAGTCACATGATGAAAGAGGAACGGATCCTCTTCCCCCTGATCCGGGAACTCGACGGCGCAGGAGGCAACGGATCGCACCGGCTGACAGTTGCGGCGCCGATCCGGCAGATGGAATCGGAGCATGAACAGGCGGGTGAGGCCCTGGCGACTCTGCGGCGCATTACGGACAGCTACTCGCCACCGGACTGGGCTTGCAACACCTACCGGGCTTTGCTTGACGGGCTGGAGAACTTTGAGCGTGACCTGCATGAGCACATTCACAAGGAAAACAACATACTTTTCCCACGGGCTCTGTCAGGAAAAGCGCTGAAGAGCTAATCGAATGGCTCGCGCTGCGTTCCGCATATGTGGCACTCAGCGCACTGGCCTGTCGCTTGTCGGTCGATGTGGCGGTACCAGGACTGGTTTTGAAATTCGTTCCACATCCCCAAGCCGCGTGGCCGGCGTTCTTGAAAGAGATGGGGCTGGGAGACTGAGAATCCCGGCCCTTTCGGCCCAACTTCGCTCCTGCAAATCGCTTGCACAATTTCATATTTGCCGCCGTATTACTCTCAGATCGATTAGGGAAGGAGATGGCGAATGG
>JAKALI010000348.1 GCA_021813195.1 Pseudomonadota bacterium | reverse complement strand
TTGTTGTGCCCACGACGCTGCTCGCTCGCCAGCACTTCAAGACCTTCACCGAGCGTTTCCAGGGCTTGCCGGTTAGAATTGCTCAAGCCTCAAGACTGGTCTCCGCCAAAGAACTCGCGGAAGTGCGCGCCGGACTGAAAGCCGGAACGATCGACATCGTCGTGGGCACCCACGCCCTGCTCGGCAAGACGATCGAATTTCAGCGCTTGGGACTGGTGGTCATCGACGAGGAACAGCACTTCGGCGTGACGCACAAGGAACGCTTGAAGAAGCTGCGCGAAGACGTTCACGTTCTCACACTCTCCGCAACACCCATTCCGCGCACGTTGCAACTTGCGCTGTCCGGCGTCAGGGAATTGTCGCTCATCACCACGCCGCCGGTGGACCGCTTGGCCGTGCGCACGTTCGTCTCGCCCTTCGATCCCGTCATTCTAACCGAGGCTTTGAAACGCGAGCGCGCCCGAGGTGGACAGAGCTTTTACGTGGTGCCGCGCATTGCCGATCTCGATGACGTTGCGGAATTCCTGAGAGAGGTGGTCCCCGATCTCAAAGTCGCCCGCGCACACGGCCAGCTCGCGCCCACCGAGCTGGAAGACATCATGACGGCGTTTTACGAAGGTCAGTACGATGTCTTGCTGTCGACCGCGATCGTAGAATCTGGCCTCGATGTGCCCAATGCCAACACTCTCATCGTGCATCGCGCCGATATGTTCGGTCTGGCTCAGTTGTATCAATTACGAGGCCGCGTCGGGCGCTCCAAACGGCGCGCTTACGCCTACTTCACGACACCGGCCGATCGCGCTTTGACTGAGGGCGCCGAAAAGCGTCTCAAGGTCCTGCAATCGCTCGATACGCTTGGCGCCGGTTTCTCGCTCGCCTCCCACGACCTCGATATTCGCGGGGCGGGCAATCTGCTGGGCGAGGAACAGTCTGGGCATATCCGCGAAGTGGGCTTCGAACTCTACCAGTCGATGCTGGAGGACGCGATCGCCGATATGAAAGGCGGGGATCTTGACGGCGGCAAGGACACATGGAGCCCGGAAATCGCGCTCGGCATGCCTGTGCTCATTCCAGAGAGCTATGTTGGCGATCTGCAATTGCGGCTGGGACTCTACCGGCGACTGTCGAACCTTGGGACACGGGCGGAAATCGATGCGTTCGCCGCCGAACTCGTCGACCGCTTCGGCGAGTTGCCGACCGAGGTGGAAAGCCTGCTCGATACGATGGAGATCAAGGGGCTCTGTCGCATAGCCAACATCGCCAAGATCGACGTTGGGCCGAAAGGTGCTGTGGTAACCTTTCGCAACAATGTGTTCGCGGACGCTGCGGCACTTGCGGCCTTTCTCCATGCCGAGCGGGCGCGCGCGAAGCTGCAGCCCGACCATAAGCTCGTCTACAAAGGCGACTGGGAAAACCCCAGCGCGCGCATCAAGGGGGCCCGCCACCTCGTGGCAGCGCTCGCCAAGATCGCGAGCGCTTCGCGCGCGGCGGCGTGAGCAACGACACAAGCCTGAGCGTTGCAGATGCCGCTGCGATCTCAAGTGCAGCCATGCTTGCCAACCTACCCAGATGGGCTGTGACGGTTTCGCGCTGCAAAAAGCGCACGCCTGGATTTCCTGATTAGCGTTTTTCGCCGCGACCGACGCAACCTATTCTTCCCCCACGCCAGCAGTTGAGACCGATCATGAGCAACGACGGCCGCTGCGGGTAATAACCCACGTCGCGTTCCACGCCGAACTGGAAGGAGACTGCCATGACCCTGCGATTTTCCTCTCCCGCCTCGCTCCGATCGGCCCTGCTCGCTGCCGCCTTGACGGTGGCCGCCTCGGCAGGCCTCAACGTCGGCTCGTCGATGGCTGGCTCAAGCTCCGGGACCAGCGTGTTGCGCCCTTTCGCCGGGCTCTCCATGGAGATCGGTGACAAGCGCGCCGTCGGCTACTTCGTCGCCGATTCGGGAATGTGTCATGTCACACTGCTCGTCGGCGAGGCCGTCCCAGAAGCCGTTTCGACGGCGGCTGGCACCGTGCCCGCCCGCTTTTCGGCGAGCGTCGCAGCCGGCCGTTCCGCCCGCGTTGACACGGGTACTGGTCCCTCCCTGGAGCTGACCTGCTCGCCCGGAGCGGACCGTCTAACCGCCCGCATTGTCGAGCGCGTGGCGTACATCCGTCCGGCAAGCCGCAGCTAATCCAGCCGCAGGCGCCGATTTTTGCTCTGAGGGGGTCGTTCGACCCCCTCAGTCTTTTGCGTCGCACAATCCATCCCTCTCGGCGACGAACGATGAATGTCTTGTAATTATTTCAGCGACTTAGAGACAAATCTCGGACCTCTGCGCGCGGCGCATTTCTGCGATGCAAAATTCTCTATTCTACAGTGCAGACAAAACGACTAGATACAGGTCACCGCTGGGTGGCCACAACGCCCCCGGCTCCCAATGTGCCCGAATGGGCCAAGGAGATGGATCATGAAAGCGTTTCTCGTCGCTCTGCTGCTGTCGCAGGGCTCAGCGCGTTCTGAGCGCCGACAGGGCGCTGCGCGCCGCTAAAACCCCGCGACATGGCCCCGATCGCCGCCTGAACGGGCAGGCCGTCGGGAGACGAGCCAAATCGAGTGAAAACTTTGCGAGGGCCGCCATAGAGGCGGCCTTCGTGTTTGGGAGCCGTGGCCGTCTAAGCAGCTCTCACGCCACGACAGAGTGCCCATCGATTTCGCGCATCGCCGCCGCATCGCGTGCGGAGAGTTCGGGATAATCTGGGTCAGAACCCACGTCTTGGGTGATACGCCACGAGCGTGCACACTTCTTGCCTTGCGCCCGTTTCGGAATGACGCCAACTGTTGGCGTCTCCGGCAGCACAACGGCTCCATCGGGCGCTTTGCCCGCCTGCACCTCGATCGCGGAGGTGATGCACACTTCCGCCATGTCGACGCCCTCAAGGCCGATCATCAGATCCTTATCATCCACAAACACCACAGGTGCGGCCTCCAGCGACGAGCCGATGCGTTTCGCGGCGCGCTCCAATTCCAGCGCGCCCGTCACAGCACTGCGCACCTCGCGCACGCGGTCCCATTTGGCGGCCAGATTGTCATCGCGCCAGGCGCGCGGGATTTCCGCGAAGCCCATGAGATGGATCGACGGAGCCTCATCGGGACGATAAAGCTGCCAAGCCTCGTCGGCTGTGAACGACAGAATCGGCGCGAGCCACTTCAGAATCGTATCGCAGAGATGATCAACGACCGTCAGTGCGGCGAGCCGTTTCTTACTCGAAGGCGCCTCACAATACAGCGTATCCTTCCGAATATCGAAATAGAACGCCGACAGCTCGGTATTCATGAAGTGCGCGAGCAGGGCAACGACCTTGCGATAATCGTAGTTCTGATATGCGCGCCGGATGTCGCTATCGAGCTCAGCGAGACGGTGGAGCATCAGTCGCTCCAGCTCGAAGGGTGTCATGTCTGCGAAAGCAACCGCCCGCGTCCGATCGAAGTGATGCAATGCCCCAAGCATCCAACGAATCGTATTTCTAAGCTTGCGGTAGCTGTCGGCGGACGCCTGCAAGATCGAAGGCCCGAAGCGGATGTCGTTCGTCGTATCGGATGAGGCCACCCAAAGCCGCAAGATATCGGCGCCCATCGTCTTCATCACATCCTGCGGCGAAAGCGCATTGCCCTTTGACTTCGACATTTTGTCCTCGCCTTTCTCGTCGAGGATGAAGCCGTGGGTGAGCACGATATCGTAAGGCGCGCAGCCGCGCGTGCCGCAGCTCTCCAACAACGAAGACTGGAACCAGCCGCGATGCTGGTCTGAGCCCTCCAGGTACATCACGCGATCCTGACCACCTTCTACTTGCGAGCGGCGCGAAATGCCTTTGAGATCGGGGAACGTGAGCGGGTCTTCCAGCGTGAAGGCGTGCGTAGAGCCCGAATCGAACCACACGTCCAACACGTCGCGCACCTGCTCCCACGCCGCCATTTCGGCCTTCGGCACCAGGCCGGCCAAGAATTTCTCCTTCGCATTGGGCTCAAACCAGACATCGGCGCCGCTTTCAGCGAAGGCCGTTTCGATTCGGCTGATCAATTCGCGCGCGTGCGGCCAGTTGGCGTTCGGAATGATTTCGTCGGTTTCAGTGTTGCGGAAAACCGTGATCGGTACGCCCCAGGCGCGCTGACGCGAGACCACCCAGTCGGGCCGCGTCGCCACCATGCCGTTGATGCGGTTGCGTCCTGTCTCCGGCACCCACGCGACGCGTGCGATTTCCAAAAGTGCGATCTCGCGTAATGTGCTGTTCGCGCCGGGCGCCTGCCTCTCGCCCGGATTGTCGCGAGGCTCGGCTCGCGGAACATCAAGCGCGATGAACCACTGCGGCGTATTGCGGAAGATGACAGGCTTCTTTGATCGCCAGGAATGGGGATACTGATGTTTGAGCCGGCCGCGCGCGATGATGTTGCCGGCTTCTGCGAGCGCTTTGATGACCGCATCGTTGGCATCGCCCTTGTCGCCATTCTCTTTGAGCACGCGCCGTCCTTCAAAACCCGGCACATCTTTCGTCATCACGCCGTCGGCGTCGACGGTGAAGGGGATGCTGGTGTCGATACCGCGGTTTTGCAGCGCTTTCTGGTTCGCCATCCAGATCTGATAGTCATCAGCACCGTGGCCAGGCGCCGTATGCACGAAACCGGTGCCCGTGTCGTCGGTGACGTGATCGCCGTCGAGGAGCGGGACACTGAATGTGTAGCCAAGCGCCATGAGCGGATGCCTACAGACCACGCCACCAAGCTCGCATGGCGTCATATCGCGGATGCGGTCATACTTGTCGACTTTCGCCGCCTTCATAACCTCGGCGGCGAGCTTATCGGCGAGAACGTATTTGTCGCCGACTTTTGCCCAATTGCCGTCCGGGGCTTGCATGACCTCATAGAGTCCGTACGTGATCTTTGAGGAAAAGCTGATCGCGCGGTTGCCGGGGATCGTCCAGGGTGTGGTCGTCCAGATGACGATAGAACTTTCGGCAATCGAAGGCTCTTGTTGGGGCCCGCTCATGACGGGAAACTTCACCCAGATCATGTCGCTCTGGTAGTCGTGATACTCGACTTCCGCTTCGGCGAGCGCTGTCTTCTCGACGACCGACCACATCACGGGCTTGGAGCCGCGATAGAGCAAGCCATTGTCGGCAAACCGCATGATCTCGCGCGCAATTGCGGCTTCCGCGCGATAGGCCATCGTCGAATAGGGGTTGTCCCAATCGCCCAAAACACCAAGACGCTTGAATTCTGCGCGCTGCACGTCGAGCCATCGGGCAGCGAACTCGCGACACTCGGCGCGGAATTCGTTGATCGGCACTTCATCCTTGTTTTTTCCGCGCGCACGATACT
>JAKALI010000347.1 GCA_021813195.1 Pseudomonadota bacterium | reverse complement strand
GAACGATATGCCGCAAACTGACCTTGCCGCCTTCCTATCCCGCATCGGCTGGTCAGCGCGCGAGCTGTCCAGCCGCACGGGCATTCCGCAGCACCGCATCGGGCGCTGGGTGACGGGCGTCAATGCGCGCGGCAATCCGTGCCAGGCGCCGGACGACGTGCTACGGTATCTGCGCGCCGTGGCGGACGCGATTGAGGGCGTGAAACTGCCGGAGGATGAGAAGTGACAGTGGACGAGATGATCGCCGCAACGCGCGACTGGCAACGGCCATGCACTTGGATGACAGCCGCCGACGCTATCCTCGCTCTGTTCGGTGGCGAATGACCCGCCGCCATCGCCAACGTTCGCAGCAACGCCCCACCGGAGAGCCGTCCGATTTGGCGATGCCACCTACCGCCGAATGGGCGCAGCACCACGATGCGGAGCAGGCCGCCGATCCCCAGGCGGGCGTCAAGGCGCGCATCTGGCGCCGGCTGCCCAAGGTGTTGCAACTCTACAACGCGGCGCTGATCGACCGGCAGGGTCTCGATGCGTGCCGGAAATACCAGGATGACTACGAGATTGGCATTGAGGGTGCGGACGTGGCTACGGGCGGCACGGGCGGCGGCTGGGAGCGGGATGGACGCCTAGACGCGAGCACTAGGCACCGCCAGGCACGCGAGGCCGTGGGCGAGCCTGTGGCGCGGCTGCTGGATGCGGCTGTGGTGCGGGACGAGGCATGGAAGCGCATCGCTGCGCAGATGGGCCGATGCGCTGGCGGCAGCGGGGTTGACGCGGCCAAACGGGCCGTTGTGCTGGCCGTCGACGCGCTTTGCGGGCATTATTTCGGGACGACGGGAGGATAAGATGGAGATCGTGGTGACGGAGGAAATGGTCGAAGCGGGCATCAAGCGATGGCGCGAGGTGGATGACGGTATCGCTGGCGCGCCGTATGTTTTGGGATCAATCTACCGCGCGATGGCCGCGCTCGACCCAAGCCGCCGCGCGCCGAACGTGACGCGGGAGCAAATTCTTACTGCCGTCACAAACAACCTTGGTGCGCTTCGTCCTCCCGATGATCCGAAAACTGGCCCCATTGCGTTGATTGCTTGGAACGCCGAAGAGTTGATTGCGAATGCTCTTTTTGCGCTGTTTTGCACCACGTGATCTTCCACGACATTGCCGCCGAGCTTGAACGCATTGCCGCCACGCACCCGAGCCGCGAGCGTCCGATCCCGTTCGGCGACGCGCTTGCCAAAGCCGCCGAGATCGTGCGTAGAATGGGCGAATCGGCGAAGAATGAGGAAAGCGCGGGCGCCAATCGAACTCACGGCTAAACCGCAACACAAGGAGACGACATGCCGCGCAAGCCTGATCGCCTTGAAGCGCGAGCCCGCGAACTGGCGCTTGAAGCGGGGATTGACCCGGATTCTCGCGTCTCCAAAATCGGCAGTGAGCGCGGGATGCCCGCCTGGTGCAACTTCCGAGCGCAGGCCCGCGCCGAACAGAACGCGCGCGAACAGGAAGCCGCCGCCGCGCAGATCATAAACCTGCGCTCGCAAGCGCCTGAATACCGCAGCAGCCCCATCGCCATCTTCGGCGAACACGACGATGCTACAATCGCGCAAATGCGAAACTGCATGGCCGTAGGCAATGCTGTTGCCGGAGTAATTTGCGCTGATGGCCATCTTGGCTACGCTCAGCCGGTCGGCGGAGTGATCGCTTACGAGAAACAGATCAGCATCTCCGGAGTTGGGTTCGATATTGGTTGCGGCAACATGGCCGTGCGCCTCGACACGAAATACGACGCCATCAAAGAAATGACGCCGATGATCCTTGGCGATATTCGCAAAGTGATTTCATTTGGGGTCGGACGCACTAATGCCGAGCACGCGGAACATTCACTGTTTGACGATGCTGATATGTGGCGTGAGGCCGACATGGAGGAATACCGCGCCAAGGCAGCCGCCCAGCTTGGGACGGTAGGATCAGGCAATCACTATGTCGATTTGATGCGGGACGAATCCAATTTCGTCTGGATTGGCGTTCATTTCGGCTCGCGCGGGCTCGGACATACCAGCGCCACACGCTATCTCAAAGCGGCTGGTGGCCAAGATGGCATGAACGTCCCGCCGGCAGTTGTAGATGAGGACAGCGAACTAGGGCGCCGCTATATCGCCGCAATGGAGCTCGCGGGCCGCTATTCATACGCCGGCCGTGAATGGGTAGTTGAGCGCGTGCGCCAGATTATCGGCGGAACTGTTACCGATATGGTCCACAACCATCATAACTATGCGTGGCGGGAGACGCATGATGGTCGCGATCTTTGGGTAGTTCGCAAGGGTGCGACACCAGCCTTCCCCGGCCAGCGTGGCTTTGTTGGCGGCTCAATGGGGGATGATGCTGTGATTTTGGAGGGTGTCGATGGTCCCGAGGCGCGTGCTGCGCTCTATTCAACCGTTCATGGCGCGGGACGGTTATTCGGGCGCAAAGAAGCGAAGCGTCGCTTTACGCGGTCCGCGATGGACGCGTGGCTTCAGGAACGCGGAATATTACTCGCAGGCGCTGATCTAGACGAAAGCCCAATGGCATATAGGCGCCTTCCCGCCGTATTGGCTCATCACGCCGCTTCTGTGAAGGTGCTGCACACGCTTCGTCCATTTGCTGTTGCAATGGCCGGCGGCGATGAATTTGACCCGTGGAAGGATTGAGAAACTACCCCCATTTCTTGGTTGCGCTACCCCATATTGACACGCCGCCCATAAAGCCGCTATAAAGGGCAAGATGCGGCGTAGGTGCGCCTAGAAATCCTCACCGGGTATGCTGGGAACGTGAAACCGGCTACAACGAAGTCTTGGCCCTGGCCGCAGTAGCGGTGCATGTCAAGCAGATGTATCCCTATGCGGATGTCGCCGGCATTTACCGGCGCTCTGGGGGCAATGCAGCAGTCGGTGGAAGCCCGACCCATCTTCCCCACATTCGCGAGCCTCATGATCGAAGCGGTTTATGCCACACGCGGCCGAGCCCGCGCGGTGATCCTGGCCGAGCGCGTCGTGGTGCCGTTATCTGGTGCGCAGGGCGACAACCGGCGCCGGGGGGATGTGAGGCTCGGCATTGATGACGTGCCGCTTCCCATGGCGGTTCAAGCGCCGCTGGTGGCGCGATGCTGGCTGGCGGAGATGTGTCGCCCCGTGGACGCTTGGGAGCCTCTAGGCGCTGTTCCTGCGCGGCTGGTGCGCCAGATCGTCGTGGAGCTTCGGCGCGTGCGGGACGAGCGCGAGATCGCAGCCAAATGGTCGGCGAGGAAATAGCGGAGGCGTGATGCCAACCGACGAGGAACGCGAAGCCGTCGTGGACGCCGTAACAGAGACGAGTAGCCGCGTGCGTGACGCGCTGGCGCTGGTCACGGCGGATGTATCGCTCGCTATTTCCCTCGCGGCGGTATCGCTGCTTCTAGGCGCGACCGTTGGCACATGGCCGGATGCTGGTGACGGTGCGGCCTCGGCGGATATTGTGGCGGCTTGGTTCCAGATTGGGCGCAATGCCGCGATACACGTCCCGGAAGGCGCAACGAAGCATTAGGCCATGGCGCGCAGTTCCGGCACCCGACATGGAAATGGTGCGGGCTGGGGTGGATCAAGGAAAGGGCCGGGTATAGGCGGCGAAGCAGGGCGCGAAGCGACACGATTTCAGCTAGGCAACCAGACGGCCGTAGGATGGGCCTCGGCAGAAATGAGAAAGCGCAGTGAACTTCGAAATCTAGCCAAGGCAGAGCGCAAAGAAGCCTATTTAGAGGCGCTGCACGAAATCTTTGAAAGCCCCGAGGCTACACCGACCCACAAAATCCAAGTCGTGGCTCACATCATGGATCGGGATTTCGGCAAGCCCGCGCAGGAGGGCGATGATGCCAGCGATGGCGGCACGACCATCATCGTGAAGGGCGGCTTGCCGGCTGATGCCTGAAATCGAGATTACGATCCCCACGCTGCATTCGGGGCAGGCGGCGATCTACAAGGCGCGCACGAAACGCAATGCGGTTCGATGCGGCCGGCGTTTCGGCAAAACACTGATGGCGATCACGCTTGCGGCGGACACTGCCATTCGAGGCGGGAAGGCCGGCATTTACGCGCCGGAATACAAGCAGCTACAAGAGCCCTATGACGAGTTGCGCCGTTGCCTCGCGCCGCTTGTGGCGGGTTCCAGCAAGACCGATGGCGTGATCAAGCTCAAGACGGGCGGCAAAATCGACTTCTGGACGCTGATCGACAACGAGCTTGCCGGGCGCGGTCGAGAATACGACCGAAACATTCTGGACGAAGCGGCCTATACCAAAACGCCGCAGATGATGGATATCTGGCAAAAGTCCATCGTCCCGACGATGGCGACGCGCCCATGGGCTGAGACGTGGATAATGTCCACGCCAAACGGCAACAACGTGGAGAACTTTTTTTTCAAGGCGTGCCGCGATCCGGCGCTGGGCTTCAAGGAATTCTGGGCGCCGAGCGAAGCTAACCCCATCGTTGATCGCGATTGGCTCGAAGCGGAACGGCTGAAAAGCCATCCAGACGTATTCCGGCAGGAATATCTTGCAGAGTTCGTTGATTGGTCGGGGACGGCGTTTTTCGCGCTCGACAAGCTGCTCGTGGACGGGCAGCCGGTGTCGTATCCTCGCGCCTGCGATAGCGTGTTCCTCGTTATCGACACGGCGATCAAGGGCGGTTCGGAACACGACGCCACTGCATGTAGCTGGTGGGCACATTCGACGTTCGGCGAGCATCCGCTGATCTGCCTGGACTGGGAACTGCTACAGGTTGACGGCGCGCTGCTTGAAACGGTGCTGCCGGAATGGATTGACCGAGGCATTCGATTGGCGCGGCAATGCGGGGCGCGCTTCGGTTTCGGTCCAGCATACATCGAAGACGCCAACGCCGGCACGATCCTGTTGCAACAGTGCGCAGCGCGCGGGATAGATGCGGAGCCGTTGCCGTCGATCCTGACCGCCAAGGGCAAAGACGGGCGCGCGCTCAATGCCAGCGGGCCGGTGTATCGCGGCGAAGTGAAGCTGAGCAATGTGGCTTACGGCAAGAGCGATGTTACGTTCAAGGGCGTGACGCAAAACCACATGGTTTCGCAGATCACAGGCTATCGGCTCGGCGACAAGAACGCCGCGAAGCGCAGCGATGATCTCGCGGACACGTTCATGTATGCAGTCGCAGTTTCGCTCGGGAATTCTGAAGGATTTGCGTAGTGGGCCGCTATGAGGGTTGAGGCATGAGCGGCTTTACGGGCGGACAGGACACGACGGAAGGCGGCAATCAGTTCGCCGAGATCGTGTTGCAGGGGCGCGTCGGAAGTGCTCTCTCGCGCATCCTGCTTGCAGAATCTATTACG
>JAKALI010000346.1 GCA_021813195.1 Pseudomonadota bacterium | reverse complement strand
CAACGCCACGCGGGATTTGTCCCAATCGGTCCGCAGGATGACCTTGGTGTGGGGATAGTCATCGAGCCGGCCAAGCGCGCTCGCCGGTGCGGTTGCCAGAAATCCATCCAGCGCCTCGGTGACAATTTCGCCCTTGCGGTTGATGAAGTGTTTCATGCGTTTCGCTTCTCAAAGAGCCGTGGTGTCAGGCCTGCACCGCTTCGCTTTCCAGAAAACTGCGGATGACATGATTGACCTTCGCCGCCGCCTCGATATGCACCATGTGGCCGGCATTCTCGACAATGTGGCAAGGGATGTTGGGCGGAAGGCACGTCAGCTGATTGGCAGGTGAGATGCTGTCACCCCGGCCCCAGATCACTTGAACCGGAACATCCAACCCTGCCAGGGCTTGCTCGGGACGGACATCGACGACCGCGAAGATCGCCGCTTCGGCGATCGCCGTCAGGCTGGTGGTGACGCCTTCGAGGCGCTTCGTCTTGAGGACATCCTCGATCATGGTGCGATTGACTGCGGCCGGATCGGCGAACAGACGGCGCATGCATTCGGTGAGGGGCTTGCGCCGGTCGGCAGCCAGAAACGCGTCGACATAATCGCGGTCGACCTCCGTGCCGGCACCCAAGCCGCCGATGAGCGTCAGTGTGGCGATCTTTTTCGGTATTGTGGTGGCCAGCGTTGCCGCTACCGAGGCGCCAAGCGAATGGCCGATCAGATGGGCGCGGGCGATGCCGAGCGCATCCATGAATGCGGAGAGTACTTGGTTCAGCGCCGGAAGGCTGCCATCTGCGACATTCTTCGACGACGCGCCATGCCCCGGAAGATCGAGCGTGTAGAGCGTGCGATTGTCGGCGAGGGTGGGAACGGTAAGTGCCCACCCGCTCTGATCGCCACCAAAGCCATGAATGAGCAACACCGGAACGCCATCGCCGGGCTCTGCGGCGGGAAACTGGCGATAGGCAATCGTTACATCGTTGTCGAGCACGACATGATGCAATTCGTTTATGCCCACCTCATCATCGTCTTCGGGCACGAAATTCGCCTCGAACTCGGCCGCGAAGGCGTCGATCGCGGCATCGTCCACATCACCTTGCGCAATAACGCAGAGAAGGGCGCCGACAGGCAGGTCCCTTCCCATTTCGGCGACGCGCCGCACGAGCGTACCTGTGGCAGCCGCCTCCAGAACATTAACGGTCTTGTCGGTCTCGACTTCGAGGATTTCATCGCCGGTTTGGACCGACTCGCCCTCCTTTTTCAACCAGCCGACAAGTTTTCCGCTGGTCATGGCCATGCCCCATTTGGGCATCTTCACGGCGGTGAGTTTGTCCTGCGACACGGCTCAGGCCCCGGCCATGACTTTGCGAGCCGCCGCGATCACGCGCTCGGCATCGGGGATGTAAAGTTTCTCCAGATTGGGCGCGGCCGGAATGGGCGTGTGCGGTGGCGTGACCTTGATGATCGGCGCCTTGAGATCGGAAAACCCTTCCTCTGCGACAATCGCGGCCACTTCCGAGGCCATGCCGCAATGGGGACCGGCCTCGTCGACGACGACAAGGCGTCCCGTTTTCTCGATGCTTTCAAGAATGCTGTCGCGATCGAGCGGCGATGTCGTGCGCGGGTCGATGATTTCACACTCGATCCCTTCCTTCGAAAGCACTGTTGCCGCCTCGCGTGCGATGTGGACCATGCGCGAGAAGGCGACGATGGTCACGTCGTCTCCGTCGCGAATGAAGTTCGCTTCTCCGAACGGGATGACATAGGGCCCGTCTGGAACCTCTTCGCTCATTTCGTAGAGCAGCTTGTGCTCGCAGAATATGACGGGGTCGTCGTCGCGGATGGCTGCCGCCAGAAGCCCCTTCGCGTCATAGGGGCCGGATGGAACGAGTACCTTGAGTCCGGCGAAATAACTGAAGACGGGATAGAGGCATTGCGAGTGCTGGGCGCTGATGGAAAGGCCCGCGCCGATCATCGTGCGAATAGTCAGCGGAATGCGATCTTGGCCGCCATACATGTAACGGTACTTGGCAGCCTGATTGACCACTTGATCGAAGCAGACGCCAATGAAATCGTTGAACATGAGATCGGCGATCGGGCGCAGGCCGGATGCCGCGGCGCCGATGGCCATGCCGATATAGCCGGCTTCGCTGATCGGTGTGTCAATGACGCGATGGGCACCGAATTCGCTCAACAGACCCTTGGTCACGGCCATCGGGCCGCCCCAGGCATCGCGGTCGGTAGACGAGCCGGCGCCGCCAGCGACATCCTCGCCGATCAGGATCACCGACGAATCCCGTCGCATCTCATGTAGGATGGCCTCGTTGATGGCCTGCCTGTAGGTCTTCTTGGACATGTCTCAATAATCGCTTGCGTAGATGAATTTCATGAAATCGCTATCGGGAGGGAAGGGCGCGGCCTTGGCGCCGGCATAGACGTCATCGATAAGTGCGACGATGTCGCGATCAATCTCATCGAGTTGTTCGTCCTCCAGAAGGCCGGCCTCCGTAACCTTTTTCCGGAACCGTTTCAGGCAATCCTTGTGGGCGCGGTATTCTTCGGCTTCGCCTTTGGGGCGATAGGTCTGCGCGTCGCCTTCGAAATGGCCGTAATAGCGGCGCTGCTTGACTTCGATGAGGCTGGGGCCTTCACCGGCCCGCGCCCGAGCGATGGCCTCGTTTGCGGCTTCATAGACGGCGAAATAGTCATGTCCGTCCACCGCGACGCCGGGCATGTCGAAGGCGGCCGCGCGTTTGTAGATATCTTTTCCGGCCGTCGCATAATCGGCAATTGTGGCTTCGGCATAGCCATTGTTTTCGACCACGACGACCAGCGGCAGCTTCCAGATCGAGGCCATGTTCAACCCTTCGGACACCACGCCCTGATTGGTCGAGCCGTCACCGGTGAGGGAGACGGCCACACCGCCGGTGCCTTTGTTCCGGGCAGCGAGCGCCACACCACAGCCGAGGGCAACGCCGCTGCCCACCCCGCTGTTTGCGCCCCAAAGGCCCACGGCGACATCATGGAGATGGGCCGAGCCGCCGCGTCCGCGGCAGAGCCCACCTTCCTTGCAGTAAATTTCCTTGGCCACGGCAAAGATGTCTGCGCCGCGCGCAATCGCCGGGCCATGGGCGCGATGCGTGTTGAGCAGAACGTCCTTGTCCGTCAGGTTCGCGCAAACACCCACGGCAGAGGCTTCTTGCCCTGCATAGAGATGGACGAAACCCGGCACGCCGCCACTCGCGAATTCGACGTGCATGCGATCCTCGAAGTCGCGGATCATGCGCATCTTGCGATACGCGATTAGGAGTTCCTGGCGGCTTTGTTGCATTCGCGTTCGCCTCGGTCGCCCGCTGGTCGCGGAAGGCGTCGTCCGGACAAGCACGTTATTGATTTTGCTCTGTTAAGGCGAAAGGGTAGCGGCGATTCCGGTGCAAACAATAGCGCAAACTGCCTATTTTGGCGGGCTTGGGCCGGCCGGCTCCGCCCGCTCAATTCGTCGGCGCCGATGAGCATGGGAAGAATAAGCCGCCGTTCGGCGCTGCTGCCGAGTTCGGTCGTCAGAAGCGGCCAGAACGGATTTTGCAGGACCGTCAGGACGTGGCCCCGTTGTCCCCGCGATAGGTGCAGCCATGGGCGATCCCGGGTGGCACTAGGAACATGGCGGGCGCGTCGGCCGTCCACACGCGATCGCTGATATCGACCTTGACGGTGCCGAAATGAAGATTTTCATTCCCATCGCGTGGTGCCCAGCTAATCCTCGGTGTAAGGAATGCGTGGTGTGGGGGGCTGGTGTGCAGGCTGCAACCGGATTGGAAGGAAGTTGTGGCGATCAAGCCTTTTGTGTCGTCAGCCGATCTGACCGAGAAGAAGGAGACGTTGGAGATTCTGGCCGATGAGGTTCACGGCCTATCCGCAGAAGGCGATCCCAATGTCGGTCCCATCGCGAGCGAGGACTTCGCGTGTGCTTTGAGGCGCGCGCAACGCCGGTGACCGCGCGTGATTGGCCGGCCAACGGGGGGCGGCATTGGACAGGATAAGGACTTGATGGGCCAGCTGGATGCGGAAGTGCGCAGGCGGATGCTGCATGAGAATGACGGGCCGCTACTGATACCGGGTCGGATACCCGACGTGACGCTGACCGGCGGCGCGATTCTTGGACGTCAAATGAGGAACTTGGCATGAGCTGGCGGACGCTGGAAGTCTGTGTCGACAATCACGAAGGACTGGTTGCAGCCATCAAAGGTGGAGCCGATCGGATCGAGCTCTGCGCGGCCCTGGCGCTCGGCGGGCTGACCCCGTCGGAAGCATTGATGCTGGCTGGGGCACGCAGCCCCGTTCCAGTCTACGCCATGATCCGTCCGCGCGCGGGCCTCTTTGACTTTGATGAAGCGGAACTGTCGGATATGGAGCGCGAGATCGACCGCGCCCGTGCGCACGGCTTAGCCGGCGTCGTGCTTGGCGCTGGCGGTCCTGATGGACTGGACCTTACGGCGCTTGCACGCTTGTCGCGGCGGGCCGAAGGGATGGGACGTACGCTTCATCGGGTCATCGACCTGGTACAGCAGCCAGAAATGCGGATGGCTGATATCGCAGCTCTTGGCTTCGAGCGCGTTCTGACCTCCGGCGGAGCGCTGACCGCCGAAGCAGGGGCCGAGACGATCGCTGCCATGGTCCGGGCTGCGCCCAAAGGTCTGTCAGTCATGGCAGGCAGCGGCGTCAATGCCAGCAATGCGGCAAGCATCCTGAGGCGCACCGGGGTGCTCGAGTTGCACAGTCCTGCTTCGGTTACTACAGCACCTCCGGACCCGCGGATCGTTGAGCTGGGCTTTACGCCCGAAACCAGTCGTCGAACTGATCCCGCGGCCGTCGCCGAACTGGCCGCTCTGCTGCACGCCTCCTGAAATTATGCCCCGCTCGGGGCCAAGAAATACCACGTTGAAGATTCTGATTCACCTTGATGCCGACTCAGCCACCTTTGCTGCCGCCCGGCTAATCGCCGACCTTTTGACCAGCCGTCCCGATGTGATTCTGGGGTTTGCCACCTGTGGTATGATCAAAAATGTCTACGCCAGGCTCATCGACCTTGTTGGCTTGGGAAATTGTGCTGGCGATTGCTCTCAGGAGCGTCAACCTAAACGAATATATCGCCAAGCAAATCGATCTCCTGCTCTCGATTGCAGCAGATACTGGCTCGCCGTTGCAAGGCTGGGCTTTGCGTAGTGGTGACCCGCTTGTGCCAAGATTGGACGCCTTAACTGTGCGTGTTTCGGTAAATCCCGGACAGGGATTTCAGTAAATCGCGGACAAGGATTTCGGTAAATCCGGGACAGGGATTCCACTAAATCCCGGACAGCAGAGACGGTCGATTTTCGGGAGCGCCGT
>JAKALI010000345.1 GCA_021813195.1 Pseudomonadota bacterium | reverse complement strand
AGCACGCCCACCTCGGTGCCGCGAAACGGCTGACGACCATCGCCGCCGCGCACCCGCAAGGGCTGATCGAAGCCTTCGACACTCACCTCGATCAGCACCGTATCCCCTAAAAATTTAACATCCCGACCCCGACCCTTCAAACCGCAACCCGGCTCGGCGAGCCGAATACTGCGTTCGCGGATGCAGACGACCACTCGGGCGCCGTCCGCAACGCCAGCTGCGTTGATCTGGCCGAAGGGCGTAAAGATCGCCCCATGCATCGCACGATACTCGAATTCATTGATCTCAGAGAAAAGCCGGGCCACGAATAAGTCCGCCGGATGCGCGTAAAGCTCTTCGGCGCGGCCGACTTGCACGATACGACCAGCCCGCATGACGGCGATCCGATCGGACATCCGCATGGCCTCTTCGGGGTGATGGGTTACCAGCATTGTCGTCGCGCGCGTTTCACGCAACAGCGCCAGCGTCTCCTCCTGCATGGCCTCCCGCAGCTGAACGTCGAGGCCGGAGAAGGGCTCGTCCATAAGCATCACGGCCGGTCGTGGCACGATGGCCCGAGCGAGCGCCACCCGCTGCTGCTGGCCACCTGATAGGGTGTGCGGAAAGGCATCCGCGTAATCGGCAAGCCCCACACGGGTAAGCATGGCACGCGCCTCCCGCTCGGCCTCCGCGCGCGACAGCTTGCTCAAACCAAAGGCAACATTGCGCAGGATCGACAGATGCGGAAACAGCGCGAAATCCTGAAACATCAGACCGACGTTGCGCTTTTCGGGAGGCACGAAGCGACCCGGTCCTGCAACTTCTTGGCCATCGATCAGAACGCGACCTGCCGTCGGCCGCTCAATGCCCGCAGCGATCCTCAGCAGCGTCGTCTTTCCGCAACCCGATGGCCCAAGCAGACTAACGATTTCGCCAGGAGCGACCGCGAGGTCGACCTGTGCCAGTGCTAACGTCTCACCGTAGCGGCGTTCGACCTGTTCAAACGCGAGGCTCGCCGCGAAGGTCGCTGCCGCGCGGCGACCGGCCCCGACATCCGGCTCGCGGACGGCGGGCGCAGGGGCGGATCGTCCCGGCATGTTGCGAAAGTTCGATTTGGTCACGCTCTGAACCTGGCCCGGCCGACCGCGTTGCGCGGCGCCGATTACGCCGAACTGGCTTCCGGATTATCGGGCTCGCCGCCCTCAAGCAAGTCGAGCGCCATTTCATGCTGAGCGGATCCACCATCCTCAAGCTCGCCGTCGTCGAGGGGAAGTTCATCGGGCATGAGGGCTGCGACGTCCCTGGGCTCCGGCACCGTGAAGCCAGGCGGCAGGTTGGAATCAAGCAGCCCCTGGGCTTTCAAATCCGCCAAGCCGGGCAGATCTTTCACACTATCGAGACCGAAGTGCTCCAGAAAACTGTCGGTCGTACCATAGGTGATGGGTTTACCTGGAGCGCGGCGGCGACCGCGGGGACGGATCCATCCCGTTTCCAGCAGAATGTCGAGCGTGCCTCCAGACGTCGAAACGCCCCGGATCTCCTCGATCTCGGCGCGGGTGACGGGCTGGTGATAGGCGATGATGGCGAGCGTCTCGAGCGCCGCTTTTGAGAGCCGCCGCTCCTCATGGGCATGTTTTTCGAGGAGGTAGGAAAGATCCTCGGCTGTCCGGAACGCCCACTTGCCCGCAACCCGCACGAGGTTGACGCCGCGATCGGCGTAGGACTCCCGCAACTGAGCCAGCACCGCCGCGACATCGGTGCCAGCGGGCAGGCTCTGAGCGATTGTTTTCTCGTCGAGCGGCTCGGATGCCGCAAACAGAAGCGCTTCAACGATGCGCAGGTTCGCCCGCGCCGCAAGCGCATCGGCCTCACCGAAATCCGGCGCGATCCCAAGCTGCATGTCCGCCAAAGCTGCCGCAAGTTCTCGAGCTTCCAGGCTCAAGGGATCGTCGGCAGGATCGCGCATGTCGCGCTCATCATTCGTCGAGACGAGTTTCAGCCGTGGCGGCGTCATGGTCCGTTTCCCGTCGTTCATGGTTTTACCACGCACACCTGTTATCGACACCTTCACCGCGTTTAGCCGATCCGCTGCCAAACAGCTCCGTCTTCGCGCTTTCTCACATAGAGCGGCGCAAAGGGAGCCTCCTGGGACAACTCGACATAACCCTCGCGCGCCAATTCCAGCGTCGCGCCGAAGGAACTCGCCACGACGGAGCGGCTTTCCTCACCTGTCGGCAGGAAGTGGTGAAGAAACAGATCAAGTTGCGTCCAACTACCAGGGGCTGCTGAACCCACGAGTTTTTCAAGCCGGGCCCGCGCTTCCTTGATCGACCACACTTTGCGCGCCTTGACCACGTGCGTGACTTTGACAGTTCGGCGGCGCTGATCGGCGTAAGCCTTCAACAGATCATAAATCTGAGCAGTCCACTCCGTATCGCGGACCGTGCGCACACCTTCGGGCATGCCACGCCCGAACACGTCGCGGCCAAAACGCTTGCGCGTCATGAGCTGTGCAATCGCATGACGCATCGCGTCAAGGCGCGCCAGCCTAAAGGCAAGCTTCTGCGCCATGTCCTCGGCGCTTTCCGTGCCCGGTTCATCTCTTTCCCGCGGCAGCAACAGACGCGATTTCAAGTAGGCGAGCCACGCCGCCATCACGAGATAGTCGCCCGCGATTTCCAACTTTAGGGCACGGGCCGCCGCGATATAGGCCAGATATTGCTCGACGAGCGCCAGGATCGATATCCGCGTGAGGTCAACCTTCTGCGTGCGAGCGAGCGCCAGCAGCAGGTCGAGCGGCCCCTCGAAACCGTCTACGTCCACGCGTAGCATGTCCGGCCCTGCAGGCGCGTCCTCGCCGCAAGGTGGCTGCCAACCTTCGACCTCGTTCGTGTCCGGCTCGGACGTCTCGTCGATCATGTCATCTCATGGTGACTTCGTCAGGTTTGGTGGACAATGCATACGCCGGCCGCGTTCGTCACATCGTCAGACTACACTGATTCAGATCGTCACGTGTGGCCGGCAAACACCTGAGCCAAGCGTGATTCGGCGGCCGCAACATCGAATGGCGCTCCCGGAGCAATCGTCTGAAAGGCAGCCATGGCGCGCTTTTGGGCGTGTGCGGCGAGGTCAGGGACGCCAGCGGCGGCGGCCTCCATCTCAGCCATTACGCCGTTGCAGTGCAATGCAACATCGCATCCAGCTGCAATCACGGCTTCAGCACGGGCGCGAAGACTTCCCGTCAACGCGCTCATGCTCAGATCATCACTCATCAGCAGGCCGTCGAACCCGATAGCGCCACGGATCACGTCGCCGATGACGGCCGGTGAGGTGCTTGCCGGAGCATGAGGATCAATTGCGGTGTAGACAACATGTGCTGTCATGGCTGCGGGACAGCCGGCCAACGCTGCGAACGGAGCGAAATCGGTTGCCTCCAATGTCGCGCGATCGGTCGTGACCACAGGTAACGACAAGTGGCTATCCTCACGGGCGCGGCCATGACCGGGGATATGCTTCATCACCGGCACCACTCCGCTCGCCAGATGGCCATCGATGACGGCCCGGCCGAGCTGCACGACTTGCTCCACCGTCGCGCCATATGCGCGGTCCCCGATAATGTCGTGAGCCCCAGGGACAGGGATGTCCAAAACCGGCGTGCAATTCGTGTTGATGCCGAGACTTGCCAGTTGCGACGCAACGAGTCGGGCCGCGGCATACGCCGCCGCGCACCCTTCCTCCTTGCCCATATCCGCATAGCACCGCCCGAAGGCAGCAGCCGGCGGCAAATCCTGCACGATCGGCGGCTTCAGCCGCTGCACCCGCCCACCCTCTTGATCGATCAGGACGAGCACATCATCATCGCCGATCGCCGAACGGGCGGCACCGATGAGCCTGCGGATCTGCTCCACACTCTGGCAGTTGCGCTGAAACAGAATAATGCCGACTGGGCGGCAGCTTTTCAGGAACTGCGCTTCCGCGTCGTTCAGCTCCGTTCCCGCAAGGCCGGTGATGAGGGCGGAGCGCCGTCCCATAAAACCTCTATGACGTCCTGGCGAATATGAGCAAAGCCGCAGCGTATCCGCGCGCTGCGGCTTGGACCCAATACGAACTCAGAGGGTCAGTAGGCCATGACCCAGCAATTCGTATGACCCGCGCTCTTGAGCTCTGCACAGACGGTGTTGGCCGCGTCCTTCGACCCAGGTGGACCGGCCAGCAAACGGTGGAACCGCCCCTTGTCGGGAATGTTGGCCTCTTGCACATCGGGCGTTTTGCTTAGCAGCACGCCACCGTATTTCTGCTGGAGATCGGCAAACTGTTGAAGCGCGTCAAGACGGCTCGTGCCAGAGGCCGGCAACGACGCAAGAACCGCCACATAGCCGGCGCCCGTCGGCGCCGGCGTTGGAGCCGACGCTGCAGGTCGAGCCACGCTCTCGCGCGGCGCTTGAGGCGCCCGATCCGGCGGAGCGGTCGCAGCCGTCTCGACCGGCTTCGGCTTAGCAGGAGGTGGAGCTGCCTTCTGCACGGGCGCGTTGATTGTGCTGGGTTCCACGGCCTGCGTGGTCAGCGGCTCTTTTGGCGGCTCCACCCGCGCAATTTCGACGGGCTTTGCCGCGGGATTGGCGTCTGACTTCGCCGCTGGTGGCATTATCGCAATCGGCGCCTGGGCCGGGGGCTGCGGCTGAGATTGTGCCGGTGCCGGGTCCGAACCGCCGATATCCACGATCGTCATGCCGGGCACTGGAACCGACACCGCGGCGGGAGCCGGTGCCTGGATCGAACCATCCCGACCCACGACGAGCGTCGCCACTTTGCGTGTGCCGCTGCTGTCACTCTCGGCAGATGACCCACCGTCGTTCAAACGACCAAGAACCTTGCTGTCCGAGTGGGCGAATTGTTTGCCGTCGACTTTATCCGGCTTAACCTTGGCAGGTCCTTGAGGAGCGCCGACGACGGGCGTTGGCTTATCGGCTGTCGGCCCCAATACGGCTTGGTAAGCGAGCCACAGCCCGCCTCCGACAACGACCGCACCGGCAAAGGCCGAAGCCATCATCATATACCGCCCGCGCCGCGGCGGCTCCGCAAATTCGGACTCCTCGTTCTCGTAATCATACTCGCCGTCATGGGCAGCCTGCTGTCCAGCCTGATAGCCGCCTTGGTAAGCGTCCGAGTACCGTTCGCTGCCAGTGTAGGCGTCCGCGGACTGACCGCCCTGCCCATAGTCAGGCTGATGCCCCCAATCGCCGTAATGGGGATCGAGGGAGGGATCGGGCTGAACGCCAGCCTGGCCATAGCCTGGGATCGAGCCCATTGAATTGAAACGTGGGGAGTCCTGGGGAGGCGATGTTCGCGTGCGTGGCGGCATGTAGCTCGACAAATCGAAGCTTCGGGGATCGC